>NZ_WQQE01000093.1:0-398 GCF_018785655.1 Blautia sp. MCC269
CAAAAACGAGAGCAATAACAAAAACAGCGGCACCCTGCTTACCGAAAAAGACGGCACCCAGTATTTTGTCATGGGGAAAGTCCGTATCAAGGTATCGGAGCATTTCGCACAGGATGGGAAGCCGCTTGACAGCCTACTGGAAGATGTGATCCAGCACGCTGCCGCCGCTTCCTGAAAAAATACGGAATAACGACTGTCAATCAGCCCACGCTTATGATATACTTGTACCAGCGAGTATTGTATAAGCGTGGGTTGTTTCTTTTAGAAGGAGGATTTTCAACCGTGAAACAACCATACAATACAACGATTTATAACACTGCACTATATTTGAGATTGAGCCGTGACGATGAATTACAGGGGGAAAGCGGCAGTATCCAGACCCAGCGCATGATGCTTAG
>NZ_WQQE01000094.1:0-238 GCF_018785655.1 Blautia sp. MCC269
GCAGTACAGAGAAAGAAACATGAGATGGAGCTATGATATAACCGGCAGCTTTACCGCTACCAGTATTTTTATGGAGGGAGTATTTGAATGTATTTGAAGCGGTGAAACAGTCTGTTACCACCCGGCAGGCTGCTTCATTCTATGGAATCCGGGTGGGAAGAAACGGCATGGTCTGCTGTCCATTCCACAATGACCGCACGCCCAGCATGAAAGTGGACAGCCGCTTTTACTGCTTCGG
>NZ_WQQE01000095.1:0-14248 GCF_018785655.1 Blautia sp. MCC269
GTGCGCCTTCCGGGCGCAAGCAGGGAATAGTCCCTTATAGGGACAGAGCAAGCCACCCGCTAAGCGGGTGGTCTTGACTAGGTAATTGCGAAACATTACGCGTGAAAGTTTAAGAGAAGGGTACGACGGGTATCATACAGCAGCTTTGCTGGAGCTAAAGTCAAAAGGCTTGACAAAATCAGAAATTCTTATATAATTATCAATGGTAATTAACGAAGATAATTATATAAGGAGTTTTTTTATGACAAATGAAAAGATCAAGCGGATGTTTGATGCATTTTATCAGGCAAAGCGGATCCGGGATATGCTTCCGCCACTGCCCCAGGGGGTGATGCCATCCTACATACAGTATCTGGATGTGATCCATTCTCTGCAGCGGGAAAAAAAGGATATCCGGCTCTCTGATATCAGTGATGCCATGAACCTTCCGCGTCCGGGTGTTACCAGAACAGTGAAAGAAATGGAGGCAAAGGGATATCTTCAGAAGCTTACGTCTCCGGATGACGGGCGCGTTACTTACATTTCCATAACAGAAAAAGGAGAGAGGCTTTCCAGGAAGTATGATCAGGATTATTTCAGCAGTCTGGCGCCCTATCTTTCAGAGATTTCCGAAGAAGAAGCAGACAATATGATCCGAACCATCGGGAAATTTTATCAGATCATGTGTGACAGGAGGGAACATTATGACAAATGATAAGGCAGATTTTACCCAGGGAAATATCCTGAAGAAGCTGGTTGCATTTATGATGCCGGTACTCGGTGCGCTGATCCTGCAGGCTGCCTATGGTGCGGTCGATCTTCTTGTAGTTGGAAGATTCGGTTCCACATCCGGACTGTCAGCGGTTTCCACCGGAAGTCAGGTACTGAATCTGGTTACCTTTGTAGTGATCCAGTTTGCTATGGGTATCACAGTTCTGATCGCACGTTATCTTGGAGAAAAAAGACCGGAGCAGATCGGCTCCGTTATCGGTGGGGCTGCAATCGTCTTTACCATGATCTCTATCGTGCTGTTTATTGTTATGGTAGGCTTTGCACATCCGATTTCCATGCTGATGCAGGCACCGGAAGAAGCGGTAGCGCTGACTGCATCTTATGTACGGATTTGTGGCAGCGGAATTTTCTTTATTGTTGCGTATAACCTACTGTCTGCTATTTTCCGTGGCCTTGGTGACAGTAAATCTCCGTTGCTGTTTGTGCTGGTGGCATGTATTGTAAATGTGATCGGAGATCTGGTACTGGTAGCCGGGTTACATATGGATGCAGCAGGAGCAGCTATTGCTACGGTTTCTGCTCAGGCCTTAAGTGTTGTATTTGCAGTAGTTCTGCTGATAAAGAAGAAGCTTCCGTTTACCATTACAAAAAAAGATTTCCGGCTGAATCCTCAGTGCAGACGTTTTCTTAAGATCGGACTGCCGCTGGCACTTCAGGAATTCCTGACACAGATTTCATTTCTGGCCTTGTGCGCATTTGTCAATCGCCTGGGTCTGGAAGCATCCTCCGGTTACGGAGTTGCATGTAAGATCGTAAACTTTGCCATGTTGGTTCCAAGCTCCCTGATGCAGTCCATGGCCTCCTTTGTTTCACAGAACGTAGGAGCAGGAAAGCCGAAACGTGCGAGAAAATCCATGCTTACGGGAATTGGAGTTGGCCTGTCTGTGGGATGTCTGGTATTTATCCTGATCCTGCTGAAGGGTGATGGGCTGGCAGGATTCTTTTCAACAGATGCCGGCGTTATCCAAAAGGGCTTTGATTATCTGAAGGGGTTTGCTCCGGAGACACTGGTAACGGCTGTTCTGTTCAGTATGATAGGCTATTTCAACGGGAACAACCAGACCATATGGGTTATGGTCCAGGGCCTGGTACAGACGCTTCTGGTACGACTTCCAATGGCGTACTTTATGAGTATCCAGCCGGATGCCAGCCTGACAAAGATCGGTCTTGCAGCACCGGTATCTACCACAGTGGGAATTATTCTGAACATCGGATTCTTTCTGTACTTCACTCGTGTGAAAAAAGAAATTGTTTCGGAAGAATGACCGGATAAAGGGATGTAAATGAGAGGGGTGATATGATATAATCAAAATCACCCCGGCAGAGGTGATGGTACTGACCCCTAGAATAGCTGCCGGAATCTTGACAGCTGTAAAGGAGGAGTACAGGATGATTTGCGGGATGACGTATTTTCAGATATGTCTGTATTTTTTGTTTTATTCTTTTGGAGGATGGGTCGTTGAAGTTATCTTCCATGCAGTAACCTTAGGAAAGGTTATAAACCGGGGATTTCTCAACGGTCCGGTATGCCCGGTGTACGGATTTGGTGTACTTTCCGTGTTTGCATTGCTTAATACGCTTCAGAGCGGCGGACATCAGATGAGTGAGGGAATGATCTTTCTGTTTGGAATCGTTCTTGCAACTGCGGTAGAGCTGGTTGCCGGATGGCTTCTGGATGTATGCTTCCATGCAAGATGGTGGGATTATTCTAATAAGCCGCTGAATTTTCACGGCTATATCTGTCTTGAGTTTTCTCTGATATGGGGACTTGCCATTGTGATGGTTGTAAAGGTTTTTCAGAAATATGTGGAGCGTCAGGCTTCTCATACACCTTCCACACTGGAATGGGTTGTTATGGCAATTCTGTATGCGGTGTATCTGGCTGATCTTATTGTAACAGTGGCGGTGATCCGCGGACTGAATAAGAAGCTTACCCGACTGGATAAGGTACGTGCGGATCTGCGGATCGTGAGTGATAAGCTCAGTGATACTCTGGCAACAACTACCATTGATACAGCACAGAAGGTGGGAGAGGGAAAGGTTCAGGTTGCTCTTGCTAAGGCAGAGCTCAGAGATGCGACTGTGGCTCAGAGAGAAAAATCTGCCGAAATGCTTCGGATGAAGAAAGCGGAGCTTCAGGCACAGTTTGATGAGCTGTCAAGCTCTATCACAAACCATACGGTATTCGGCCAGGGAAGAATCATTAAGGCTTTCCCGGAGATGAAGCACAGAGATTATTTTGAACTGATCCAGGAGCTGAAGAAAAAACTCAGATAAGAAAAATGAAACGCGATAAAGAGGCAGCAGGAAATTTCCAACATTTCCTGCTGCCTTTTTTGGGAGTATCAGAGTTTCAGCTTATCGGATTCTTTTTTTTATCATTGGTCCGATGATCATGGCGATGATCATTTTTATGAGATCTGCCGGGATAAACGGAATTACACAGATTCCAAGAGCTGCTTTGAAAGTGGAATCTGCAACGATGCAGAACCATACAGTTCCGAAAAGATAGCATACAATTGTTCCTGCGATCATACCAACGAGCTGGATCAGAGGTTTATGGCAGTTGTCAATTACCAGTCCGGCAATAACAGCCATAACGATAAAGCCGATGATGTATCCGCCTGTAGGACCGGCCAGCTTTGCGGGGCCGCCGGTAAATCCGGAAAATACCGGAAGACCTACAAGTCCAAGCAGCAGATAGATCAGATAGCTGATGGTTCCTTTTTTCCATCCGAGAAGATAAAGGGACAGATAGATGGCAAGATTGGTAAATGAGATCGGAACCGGACCGATCGGAATGGACAGCGGCGCAAGAATACAGGTGACAGCTGCCATAAGAGCGGTCATGGTGATCTCGTAGGTTTTTGTACGTGGTGCAGAGACAGTATTTGTCTGATTCATATTGAAAGAGCCTCCTTTGAAAAAGGTAATATATTTACTGGTTCGGGTAAGTAATGAAATGCTGTAAGTGTGTATGACAGGTCATATGTCCATAAGGATGCTTACGCAGATTCAATCTCATAGGTGAATCCTGCATCCGTAATGGTTTTGAGAGTGTCTTCGATTCCCTGACCACCTTCTGTAAGATAACCGGAAGCAAAAATAGAGTCTACAACACTGAGCAGTTTTTTTTCTTCGCCTTTAAAATAAACTTCTCTTCCGGCAGCACATCGGATATCTGCTTTAGGTACAAGAAGTCTTGCCAGGCATAGGACCTTCATACAGTATTCTGTTGTCAGCTGGGAAATATCTGCATTTCCGAGAGGAGTTCCCTTGATTGGAAGAAGAAAGTTGATCGGCAGTGCTTCCGGCTGGATCTCACGTAATTCCAGAAGCATGTCAACAACGTCTTCCTTGCTTTCACCCATGCCAATGATACCGCCGCTGCAGATCTCGAAACCAAGTCCCTGAAGCATATGGATATTCCGGACACGCTGGTCAAAGGTATGTGTACTGCAGATATTATGATAAAAGGAACGGCTGCTGTTCAGATTATGGTTGATCCGGTCAAGACCAGCCTCTTTGAGCATTTTTGCCTGGTGCTCTGTGAGAAAGCCTATGGAGCAGCAGAGATGAGTTCCGTGTTCTTTCATTTTGCGGATCCTGCGGGCCAGCTCCTCGATCTCTTTATCTGTAAATTTCATACCACTCAGTCCGATACAATGTCTGGATAAATGATAATCATTTACGAAATCATTGTCCTGATATAATTTGTCTTCATCTACCCATTTGTATTTATCAATATCGGCAGTGGAACGACATGACTGGGCACAGTAGGCACAATCCTGGGAACAGTTACCACTGCGGGCATTGGTAAGGATGTGGATGCTTACCCGGTTTCCCTTATATTTGTAACGTAAACTGCTGGCACGGTCAATCAGTGCCTCAAGTTCTTCGTCCGGAGTATCTAAAATTGCAATGGCTTCATCTCTGGAAAGCGATGGAGCTTCTTTTTCGCATGATGCAGTGTTCATGTCAATACCTTCCTTTTGAGTTTTTTTGTACGGGTATCACTTTATCACATAGAAATATTGAATGTCAACTGCAAATGTAAAATGAGTTTACAATTAAAAAACTGTAGTATTAAGGTAATGCTTAGGATCATCAAAACAGGTAATTTCCTTGATTCGGTTAAAATAATTCTCAATTCAATATCATATCTTTATAAAATCTTAATACGGAAGCAGAGACTTTTATACTATCTTTGAAAGCAGTTATATATAATAAAATGCGTTACGAGGATAGCACTGTTAAAAGTATTGATAAGGAGTTCTGATCATTTATGCCGGAAAAATCATATAAGAAAAAACATATGACATCTTTTCAGCTGATTATCATGGGGTTTGCAGGAGTGATCCTTTTGGGAACCGTTCTGCTGATGCTTCCATTTTCTTCTGCGGAGAAAGTGATCACACCATTTCATGAGGCACTTTTTACAGCCACTTCGGCGGTATGTGTTACAGGTCTTGTGGTAAAGGACACTGGAAGCTACTGGTCCCTGGCAGGCCAGACGATCATTCTTGCACTCATACAAACAGGTGGGCTTGGAGTAGTGACTGTGGCTGCGTCTGTTTCCCTTCTTTCCGGAAAGAAAATATCCCTCATGCAAAGAAGCACCATGCAGGATGCAATTTCAGCTCCAAAAGTCGGAGGAATCGTCAGACTGACAAGGTTTATTTTGAGGGGAACATTTTTGATCGAAGCTGCAGGGACGGTGTTGCTGCTGCCGGTTTTTATGGGAGATTATGGAAAAAAGGGAATCTGGATGTCAGTTTTTCATTCAATCTCTGCTTTTTGTAATGCCGGCTTTGATATTCTGGGGACAGATTCCAGTATGTTTCCATCGCTGACTGGGTATTCCGGAAATATACTTATAAATCTGGTAATTATGCTGTTGATCATTACAGGAGGAATCGGTTTTCTCACATGGGATGATATTTATACAAACAAACTGAACTTTAAACGCTACCGCATGCAAAGCAAGATCATTCTCATGACTACCGCATGTCTGATCTTATTTCCGGCAGTTTTTTTCTATATCTGTGATCTGACAAAATTACCCATGGGAAAACGCCTGTTAGCAGCAGCGTTTCAATCGGTAACGACAAGAACTGCCGGATTTAATACTATAAATATTTCAGAGATGAGTGAGGCATCAAAAGCAGTTATGATATTGTTAATGCTAATTGGTGGTTCACCGGGATCTACAGCAGGTGGAATGAAAACAACAACTTTTTCAGTACTTATTTTAAATGCAATTGCGACATTTCGAAGTCAGGAAAATGCAGGAGCTTTTGGGCGAAGACTTGAATATCATGTGATAAAAAATGCAGCGACAATAGCCATGTTATATTTTGCCTTGTTCTTTGGCGGCGGAATAGCGATCAGTGTGTACGAAGGCCTTCCGCTTTTAGATTGTCTGTACGAAGCTGCTTCAGCTGTTGGTACGGTAGGGCTGACGCTGGGAATCACACCGGAACTTCATGTTTTTTCACAAGTCGTGTTGATCATACTGATGTATCTGGGACGTGTAGGTGGTCTGACCCTGATCTATGCGGTATTTTCCGGAAGAAATAAGGGAAATGCAAAGCTCCCTCTGGAAAAAATCACAGTTGGATAAGAAGGAGAAAAATAATATTATGAAAAATGTATTGCTTATTGGACTTGGAAGGTTTGGAAGACATATTGCCATGCAGCTCAATCAGCTGGGACATGAAGTTATGGCAGTTGACTGGAAGGAAGAAAGAGTGGACAAAGTACTGTCATTTGTGACGAATGCTCAGATTGGTGACAGCACCAATGCTGAATTTTTACAGTCCCTTGGAATTGGAAACTACGACATTTGTTTTGTGACCATTGGAGATAGCTTTCAAAATTCTCTTGAAACAACATCCCTTCTAAAAGAACTGGGTGCAAAATTGGTGATATCCAGAGCTGAACGTGATGTTCAGGAAAAATTTCTTTTACGCAATGGTGCCGATAAGGTAGTTTATCCGGAAAAGCAGGTGGCAAAATGGGCTTCCATCCGTTATACAGATGATCATATACTGGATTATATGGAGGTGGACGCTTCCCATGCAATTTTTGAAGTGGAAGTGCCGGAAGAATGGGTTGGAAAAACAGTGGGTGGACTTGACATCAGAAAACGCTACAATATTAATATTCTGGCAGTAAAAAATGAAGAGGAATTCAGTATTGCAATTTCACCGGAAACATATTTTGCAGAAAACGATAAATTACTGGTATTAGGAGAATATAGAGCTCTTCAGAAGTGCTTCCGTATATAGCTCATTGCCATGAAGAAAAAATTTTGACCACAGAACTGCTGCGTGATATAATTCCAGAAAACAGCAGTAGAAGGAGAATGACAGAATGAGCTTGAAAATGGAGGATACAGTAAAAAACAGAACCTATCCGAAACGGCCATTTGCATGGTATGTGGAAAAACCGTCTGCAAAAGATTACTTGCTGACGGTTTTTATATTTGCAGTATGCACTTTGATCGGCCTGCTGTTTCAGAAACTGGATCTTACAGATACAAATATTGTAACGATATACATTTTGGGCGTATTGATCACTTCGATCGTGACAGATGGTTATCTTTGCAGTGTAGCCGGCTCCTTTTTAAGTGTATTCTTATTTTGCTTTTTCCTGATGGAGCCAAGGATGTCTTTTGAGACATATGCGGTGGGATATCCGGTGACGTTTTTCATAATGCTTATTTCGTCCGTACTTACAGGAACCCTTGCGGCAAAGCTGAAAATGCATGCAAAGCTGTCTTCGCAGATTGCCTTTCGCACACAGGTTCTGTTTGATACGGATCGTCTGCTGCAAAAGGCAAAAAGTGAGACAGAAATCCTCGGAGTTACCTGTACACAGCTGATACGCCTGTTAAACCGCAGCATCACGGCATATGTTGTGGAAAATGGAACTTTATCAGAAGGAAAGCTTTTTTCCGGGGAAAAAGAGAGCACAGAGGATTTTCTGACACAGGAAGAACAACAGGCGGCCAGATGGACTTATGAAAACAGACAGCGTGCCGGCGCATCCACACAGTATTTCTCACAGGCAAAATGCTTATATCTGGCAATTCGAAGCGGGAATAATGTTTATGGCGTAATCGGGATCCCTCTGCAGAAAGAAACACTGGACTCTTATGAATACAGCATCCTGCTGTCTGTAATAAATGAATGTGCACTTGCAATGGAGAATGTACAAAATGCCATAGAAAAAGAAAAAAATGCGGTTTTAGCAAAAAATGAGCAGCTGCGTGGCGATCTTCTCCGGGCGATCTCCCATGACCTGCGTACTCCGCTTTGTTCTATTTCCGGAAATGCAGATATGCTTCTCAGTAACAGTGACCGTCTGGATGAAGCTACAAGGTATCAGATCTACACGGACATCCATGAGGATTCAGAGTGGCTGATCGGAGTTGTGGAAAATCTGCTTTCAATCACTAGGCTCAATGATGGAAGATTGAAGTTTAAATTTACGGATCAGCTTTTGGATGAGGTAATAGCAGAGTCACTCCGGCATGTCAGCCGGAAGCATGATGCGTATAAGATCGTGGCGGACTGTGAAGAACTTGTTCTTACACGTATGGACGTGCATCTTATTATACAGGTTCTGGTAAATTTGATTGATAATGCGATAAAATATACGCCGTCAGGCTCTGTCATCAGCATTCGGGGGTTCAAAAAAGCCGGGAAAGCACAGGTAAGCGTGGAAGATAATGGCCCTGGAATTCCGGATGAAATGAAGCCACATATTTTTGAGATGTTTTATACAGGGAAAACAACCGTTGCAGACAGCCAACGGAGTCTGGGGCTTGGCCTGGCACTTTGCCGCTCTATCATAGAAGCACACGATGGAATACTGGTTCTTTCGGATCATGCTCCGCATGGATGTAATTTTACTTTTACTTTACCATTAAGCGAGGTGACATTAAATGAATAAGACATTAATTCTGGTGGTTGAGGATGACAGACCCATACGGAACCTGATCGTTACCACTTTAAAAACACATGACTATAAATATCTGGCTGCAGAAAATGGGGCTTCGGCCATTTTGGAGGCTTCATCACACAATCCGGATATCGTTCTTCTGGATCTGGGCCTTCCTGATATGGAAGGAGTAGAGGTAATAAAGAAAATCCGTACCTGGTCGAATATGCCTATCATCGTGATCAGTGCCAGAAGTGAAGATACGGACAAAATAGAGGCACTGGATGCGGGTGCAGATGATTATATCACAAAACCATTTTCAGTAGAAGAATTACTTGCGCGTATCCGTGTCAGTCAAAGGCGGCTTGCCATAACGCCGGCAGGAAAACAGCTGGAAACATCTGTTTTTGAAAATGGTGGATTAAAGATAGATTACACGGCTGGCTGTACATTCCTGAAGGACAGAGAACTGCATCTGACGCCCATTGAGTATAAGCTGCTCTGCCTTTTATCCCGTAATGTTGGAAAAGTATTGACACATACATATATTACTCAGCAGATCTGGGGACGCTGCTCGGAAAACGATGTTGCTTCTCTCAGGGTTTTTATGGCAACACTGCGGAAAAAACTGGAGCTTGAAAAAAACGGTGTACAATATATCCAGACGCACATAGGAATTGGATATCGCATGCTCAGAATCGAGAAACCTGAGCAGGAAATATAATTACATCAAACGAGTAGCAGGTGGGTGTAAATCCAGTTTACCGGCTACTTGTTTTTTGGATAAACGATTTGTTTGAGCTATCTGTTATCTGAAACTGATAGCAATACCTACTGCACCGGGACCGGCAGCTCAGATATGCAATTTCCACATACCCTGATGGGAAAATCTTTTTTGAGGTCAGACTGGATCGCAAGGATCATTTTTTCTTCTGCTTTTTTCATGGAACCACGTGATTTGGCGTAAGAGTCCAGTTTTTCCTCCTGTATCGTTAAAAGAGGCTTTATTGACAACATCGTACCGATCAGTGTAGCTGCAGGTGTGACACGACCTCCTTATGGCATTGCAAAAAAATAAGCGTGAAATCTGTAAGGACAAGCAAATCCTTATGATTTCACGCTTTTACAAGCCGGCTTTTAGTATAATTATTATTTTCTTCGGACATATTATAAACGAAAAAGAAGAAAGAATGCAAGAAAAATTTTGTTTGACTTTTTGAAAAAGAGGCAATATAATTACAAGAAACGAGTAGCAAGTAAGCGTAAATCCAGTTTACCGGCTACTCGTTTTCATTTTGCAAAAATGAATATCGCCATGAAAAAGTGTGTAGCATGTCAGCGTAAGTCCAGCTTATATGACAAGGTGCGCACTTTTTTTGTGCTAAAAAGAAAGGAGTTAAAACAAAATGGCGGAAAGCAACAAGATGAAGGAGATGCCGGTAAATAAGCTGATGGTCCAAATGGGAATCCCGATGATCCTGTCTATGGCATTGCAGGCAGTCTATAACATTGTAGACAGTGCATTTGTGGGAAATATGAAAGCAGGCAGTGAGGCAGCACTTAATGCTTTGACACTGGTATTTCCGGTGCAGATGCTTATGGTGGCAGTGGGGATTGGAACCGGTGTAGGGACCAATGCACTTCTTGCAAGGACACTTGGACAGGGAAACAGTAAAAAAGCTGCAAAGGTAGCAGGAAACAGTCTGTTTCTAGGAGTGATCATTTATGTGGTTTGCTTATTGTTTGGTATCTTTGGTGTGAAAGCATATATTTCATCGCAGACAGTAGATACAGAAGTATTAGAGATGGGAGTCAGCTATTTGAGGATATGCTGTGTGATCTCTTTTGGTATTATCTTCTTTTCTTTATTTGAAAAGTTACTCCAGGCAACAGGCCGTTCTCTTTATTCCACAATTGGTCAGGTGGTTGGAGCAGTTGTAAATATCATCCTTGATCCGATCATGATCTATGGTATTGGACCCTGCCCGGAAATGGGAGTGAAAGGTGCAGCTTATGCAACGGTAATTGGCCAGGTAGCATCCGCAGTATTACTGCTTATCTTTCATATCAAATTAAATAAGGAATTCGAGCATGGAGCGAAATACATGAAGCCGGATGGCGAAATTATCAAGGAGATCTATACAATCGGACTTCCGGCAATCATTGCGCAGGCGCTGATGTCCATTATGGTTTATGTAATGAACCTGATCCTGAAGTTCAATCCGTCAGCACAGACAGCCTATGGTCTGTTCTATAAGGTACAGCAGTTTGTTTTGTTTCTTGCTTTTGGTCTGCGAGATGCGATCACCCCAATCATTGCATTTGCTTATGGAATGAGAAGTAAGAAGAGGATTCAGGATGGGATCAAATATGGTCTGATCTATACAATTGTATTAATGATTCTGGGAATTGCAATCACAGAGATTTTCCCTGGGGGATTCGCAACGCTGTTTAATGCGGGAGCGTCAAGAGAATATTTTATCGGAGCAATGAGAGTGATTTCTATAAGTTTCCTGTTCGCAGGAATCAATGTTGCATATCAGGGCATTTATCAGGCACTGGACGGTGGTGTGGAATCACTGGTTATTTCGCTTTTGAGACAGCTGATCATTATCCTGCCGCTGGCGGGTGTCTTTTCGCTGTTTGTCAGAAATGGTCAGATTGGAGTTTCACTGATCTGGTGGGCATTTCCGATCACGGAAGTGATCGCATGTCTGGTAGGATATGTATTTTTAAAGAGGATCAGAAAAAATAAAGTGGAAGTTTTGCGTTAAGGAGGAACTGGAAATGGCAAAAAGAATCATTACGATCAGCAGAGAGTTTGGAAGTGGTGGACGTTTTATTGGGGAAGAGGTCGCAAAGAAGCTTGGAATTGCTTACTATGATAAAAATATCATCAGTCAGATTGCAGAAAAGTCCGGCCTGTCACCGGATTATATTCAGGAAAGTGCAGAACTGTCTCCGAAAAAAGGTCTGTTTGCATATGCACTTGCGGGGCGTGATATCACAGGAAGATCAGTAGAAGATATGGTGTATGAGACACAGAGAAAGGTTATTTTAGAATTGGCCCGGAAGGAGCCTTGTGTGATCATTGGAAGAAATGCAGATTATATTCTGAAAGACAGGGACGATGCGCTGAATGTATTTATCCACGGAGATATGCTGGAAAAAATACAGCGTATCAGTCAGTTATATCGTGTCACTGAACAGGAAGCTGTCAAAATGATGGCAGACACAGATAAAAGACGTATGACAAATTATAACTTTTATACGGATCAGAAATGGGGAAAGGCCAGCAATTATACGCTGTGTCTGAACAGCTCGCAGCTGGGATATGACAGATGTGAAGCATTAATCACAGAGTGTGTGAAATAAAAATCTGCAGGCAGGAATGTCAGAATAGAAAACAAAAAAAGATAGCATTAATCCTCAAACGATAATATAATCATCTCGTATGATGACATTTTCTATAGCAAAAATCACAGAAAAGGACGGAAACAGACGATGAGGATCATGGGGATTGATATCGGCACAACAACAGTCAGTGTCGTAATGACAGACACAGAAACGGGAAAGCTGCTTGCAAAGGAAACAGTGGAGCATAATTCTTTTCTGCGGAGCAGTAAGCCGGAACAGAAGCTGCAGGATCCGGAACGGATCTATGAGATCGTCCGGGAGCTTCTTATAAAGCAGCAGAAGGAGAATGGTTTGCCAGATGGAATAGGGTTTACAGGGCAGATGCATGGAATGCTGTATGTGGATGCTTTCGGCAAGGCAGTGAGTCCTCTCTATACCTGGCAGGATGGAAGCGGAGAGATTCCGCTGGAAAACGGAAAAACCTGTGCAGAGCTTTTGCAGGGAGTGGGTGCGGCGGCGTCCGGATATGGTGTAGTGACACATTTTTATCTTCAGAAGAAAGATCAGATCCCGAAGGATGCTGTAAGGATGACGACGATCAGTGATTATATTGCTATGCGGCTGTGTGAAAATACTGTCCCTGTTATCGGGCTTGACATGGCGGCAAGCTGGGGCTGCTTTGACCTGCAAAAACAGGAGTTTCTGTATGAAGCCCTGGAGCAGGCCGGGGTAGATATTTCTTATCTGCCGGAAGTAAGAAAGGGACATTTTTTAGTCGGAGAAACAAGAGCCGGTGTACCGGTAATGGGATCGATCGGTGACAATCAGGCGAGTCTGTTTGGTTCCGTCCGGAATCTTAAAGATACTGTGCTCCTGAATGTAGGAACCGGTAGCCAGGTTTCCTTAGTGACAGAGAAGTTTATAGAATGCAGCGGCAGTGTGGAGCTTCGCCCCTGTACCGAAAACAGCTATATCCTCGTGGGAGCTTCCCTGTGTGGTGGTCGTGCGTATGCGATGCTGGAGCAGTTTTACAGAGAGGCTGCAGAAACCGAAGAAAGACTGTATTCCCGGATGCAGGAGCAGGCAGAAAAATTTATTGAAAAATATGGAAAAGAAGCTGCATGGAAAGTAGATACAGCTTTTTCAGGGACAAGAAGTGATCCGTCTCACAGGGGCATGATCGCAGGAATCGGTGTAGAGAATTTTCATCCTGGTGCACTGACGGTCGGTGTGATCTGTGGAATCCTTAACGAACTGCATGAGCAGTATGAGCAGATGTGTCAGCTCACCGGAAAAAAGGCCACACGCCTGACTGGCTCCGGAAACGGAATTCGCCGAAACTCGCTGATGAGAAGACTGGCAGAAGAAATGTTCGAAATGCCGATGGAGATTCCTGAACATGAAGAAGAGGCTGCATATGGAGCTGCACTTACTGCGGGGAAATTGGCAGCAAAAAAATTGGATTTATCCAATGCGTCGTAAAACCCCTTGCTTCAGCTATGGGGATATAAGATGTGTCCATCGAATTTATGCAAGTAATTGAAGATGGACAAAATAGTAATTGTATTAATTAATAAACTATAGTATAATACAAATATGAACACAACATATAAATCAAACAACAATGTCGTCTATTCCTGTAAATACCATGTAGTATGGTGTCCAAAGTATAGACGAAAAGTATTAATTAATGGTGTGGACGTCCGGCTGAAGGAGCTGCTCACAGAGTATGCTGCAAATCTTTCTGTAGACATTCTGGAAATGGAGATCATGCCAGATCATGTTCATATGCTTTTGGAAGTAGATCCTCAGTTTGGCATCCACAAAGCTGTAAAGTCATTTAAAGGCTATACGTCCAGAATTTTAAGACAGGAATTTCCCTATCTTAAAACGAAAATGCCGACTCTTTGGACAAACAGCTATTTTGTATCGACGGTGGGCGGTGCCACGCTGGAAGCAGTAAAACAGTATATTGAAAACCAGAAAACATCGCAGAGACAAAAGGATAAGATGGGATAATGCAAAAAGGAATTAAATTCAGGATCTACCCGAACAGAGAACAGAAAAACTTCATCCATCAGACCCTGGGATGCTGCCGGTTCATCTACAACCGGGGACTTGCCATGCGTAAGGAAGGCTATGAAAATGGGGAAAAGATCGGCTATTCCCAGAC
>NZ_WQQE01000095.1:14302-16474 GCF_018785655.1 Blautia sp. MCC269
ATGAATTTCTTTCAGAAACGGGCTTCCTATCCAACCTTCAAAAGTAAACATAACCGGTTCCAGTCATACAGAACGGTAAATCAAAAAGATAATATCCGTATTGTGGGAAGATATATCAAACTTCCGAAACTTGGATTTGTTAAAATACGGCAGTCGATGGAAGTGGAAAAGATTAATCACGTGATCATTGAGCACACACCGGCTGGAAAATATTTTGCGGTTTTAAATGTTGATTTTGAACCGGAACCACGCTCAAATGCTGGCGGAACGATAGGGATTGATGTCGGAATCAAAGCGTTCTACTCCGACAGTAATGGAAATACGGTATCAAATCCCAGATATCTGGAACGCTCAATGCGAAGACTCATAAGAGAACAGCGCAGGCTTTCCCGAAAACAAAAAGATTCCCATAACCGCGAGAAGCAGCGGATCAGGGTGGCAAGAGTGTATGAGAAAGTAACCAATCAGCGGAATGATTTCCTACAGAAACAGTCAACGATGCTGGTGCGTGAAAACCAAACCATCTGTATTGAAGATCTGAATGTTAAGGGGATGATCCGGAATCATAAACTGTCAAAATCGATAGCGAGTGTTTCCTGGGCAAAATTTTTTGAAATGCTGGAATATAAAGCTGGCTGTTGTGGCTACAGAAATCCACGGATAAAAAATCTGGGCATCCGTATCTGGGAGTGTCCCAAATGCTATGCGGTTCATGACCGGGATACGAATGCAAGTATCAATATTCTGAAAAAAGGACTGCAGATGCAGTCTGCATAAAGATAAAAACTGTACCGTAGGGCATACGGGAACAGTATAAATATAGCTTGTGGACACTGTGTAAGACATTGCAGTACCGTAAGGTGTTTGCCAATGCAGTAGTGGGAGAAGCAAGAATCCCCCTGCTTTAGCTGTGGGGAGTGTCAATGTTAGGAGCGGTGACCGGCGGGATAAGCTATATATTGAATACAGTGCGTTCATTTTGCCTGGGAAGTAAAAATGATTTTTTAAAGGGAAGATGGATGTGCTGTGTACTTTGTATATTGCAGGTAACAACGCTGATCTTCACCTGGTCTGGATGGTGGGCACTGCTTCCGGTTATTGCTAATATTGCGGCAACGATAGGTGGATATACATGCAATGCACGGAAAATCCGTATAGTCGGAATGCTGATCAATTCGCCACTGTGGATCATATATGATATTGCGGTTGGCTCCTGGGCAGGAATATTGGACGAAATAGTCAGTGAAGCGTCTATGATGATCTCTATTTTTCGCTATGGGTGGAAAAATATGGATTCTCTGGAGATTGAGGCATAATAAAATTGAGATAAAATCTAATTGATAAATCAGGTAAAAGTGATATACTGAATGTATAAGAAAAAAACCGTGTGGAATTACAGTTTTGTTTTCACACGGTTTTTTAGAAAACGAAAGTTAGACACAGCTAATAATTTGCAGCGACAATTTATAGGACAATATAAAAGAGGGCAGATTTCTATGAGAATATTGATTTATGGTGCAGGTGTGATTGGATCCTTGTATGCCGCCTTATTCGCAGAAGCTGGTTATGATACAAGTATTTATGCCAGAGGTAAAAGACTTGAGGCTTTAAGAAATAATGGATTGCTTTAATGGGAAGACATTGTTGGAAAAGGAAAAATATTACCGGCTTTTCCTGGAGCTGGTGGAAGTATAAATGATGATGATATCCTTGATGCAGCATTCACTCCAAGGATGATCCAACCGACAACATTTGCAGAAATATCAGGAAATAGATCCGAAAGAACAAAACAATTTTCAAAGATATTGAGGCATGCTCATATACCATATCAGAAAGTAATGGATATGCATATGTGGCAGTTGTGTCATCTTGCCATGGTGGTGCCGATCGCAGATGCATATTACGAAGCTAACTGTCCGGAGAGAGCAGGAAAAGAATGGAAGAAGATCAGATTGTGGTTGTAGACAAAGGAAGAATTGTGCAGCAGGGAACACATGAGCAGTTAATGAGGCAGGAAGGTATTTATAAGAGATTTATGGATGCAAGGCAGCAGGCGGTAAGCTGGAAACTGGCGTACTGAGAAATAAGCCTCGAAAGATAACTGGGATGCGATCTCTCCAATTTTCAAATTTTCAGCAACGGTCAGAAAAGTGATTTATACTACAAATGCCA
>NZ_WQQE01000096.1:0-8435 GCF_018785655.1 Blautia sp. MCC269
ATATAAGCATATCAAAAAAAGCAGAAGATATCTAATCCATTTCGGAATAAATATCTTCTGCTTTTAAGTTAATGACATTGTGAAAATACTAAGTTTGTAGCAAGTGAACTTTCCCTTACTCTTTCCCTTGTGTTACATTTTCCCATTGCTTTTCATGAACCTTAATATGGGAAAAATTAAGGGAAAGAAAATTTCATAACACAATATAACATATAACAATAACGACATGGTGAACTGATTGAAATGTTTTCGATATTTAACTCTGTAACTGATTATCAAAAGAAAATGGAGATAAGATACGATGAGAACAATTTATGCAGAATATAATATAAACCACGATAGTATTGATGTTTACACAAGTGCTGGATATATGCTTCGCATTGATTGCTGGGAAGCTGAAAAAAATTTAAAAACCACATATGGATCAGAATGTGCGCTTACTTCATTGGCTGTGGATGAGCCTTTGGAATATGCAAGATTATATCTTGATGGCAATTTACAGATGTGGGTGGATACAGAAGATTCATTAGAACTTTATTAAGCAAGAAGTGAGATAGTGTTGTAGGGAGTTTCCTGTAGTTAAAGATACCACACCCGATATGATGAACCCACGCTTCTACACTACCAGCTATGATAAAAGAAAGGACAGCAATTTGACACTGCTGTCCTTTCTTTTATAAAATTGCAGTACACAGAAAAAAGCTGTAAAATGAAAAATATATTTGTCCTTGTAACAATTCTCGGACATTTGCCTGTTATACTATCTGCAAAAAGAAAAGGAAGTGATAATATGAAGCATATTTTAATTGTCGAAGATGATAATCTTTTGAATAAAACGCTTACTTATAATTTGGAATTGGACGGTTACACAATAACTTCTGTTCTGAATGCAAGGACAGCCGCTGAATCATTAAAAACAAACATTTTTGATTTGGTATTGCTGGATATAAATTTACCAGACGGAAATGGTTATGACCTATGCCGTCTTATCAAGCCAGAGCATCCTGATACAGTAGTTATATTTCTAACTGCCAACGATCAGGAAAGCAATCAGATACGGGGATATGAAGCTGGTGCAGTGGATTATATCACGAAACCTTTTTCGATTAGTGCTTTGCAGCGAAAAATCAAAGCCATGTTCGCTATGTTGGAGCATCACAAACCAGCTAAGGATATTTACGAGGATGGTAGCTTGTTTCTGGATTTTTCGGAACAATTTGCAAGTTTGAACGGGAAACCATTAGCACTTTCTGCGATGGAATATAAAATGTTGAACCTATTTCTTAAAAATCCGAAGCAGGTACTTACTCGCCAACAATTTTTAGAAAAACTGTGGGATGTTGATGAAAAATATGTAGATGAACATACCCTTACTACTTCTATCAGCCGTATTCGCAGTAAGATTGAAGCGGATGGCGACACATATATCAAAACGGTTTATGGTATGGGGTATCAATGGACAGGAGGCGAAAAGAAATGAATCTGAATAACCTTTCTGCTAAGAAAATTTGTAGACTGGTTAGTGCTGGCATGGTTTTCTCTATGCTGGTAATTACCGGTATTTTCGGCGGTATAATGCAGGATATACGAATTTTTATAGTGGGTGGAACATTGACACTCTGTGCGTTTTTCTGGATTTGGCTATTGGTGCTGATTTTTGGAAAACGCCTTTCTCATTTTACTTCTAATTTGTGCCGGACGCTGGACAACATGATTGATGGAAACGAGGAATTACAAAAGTCAAATGATAGTGAAACTCTTTTTGCCCGTATCAACCACCGCTTAATTCGGTTGTATGAGATTATGCAGAAAAACCGGCACAAGGTAGACATGGAACGACAGGAGCTTCAAATGCTGATTTCTGATATTTCACATCAAGTTAAAACGCCTGTCAGCAATTTGCAAATGGTAACGGACACACTTTTAACAAAGCCTGTTTCAGAAGAAGAACGGATGGACTTTTTACAAGGCATACGTAGTCAGACTGATAAACTGGATTTTCTGTTCCAAGCACTGGTTAAAACGTCCCGGTTGGAAACCGGAGCAATACGATTAGAAAAGAAAGACAGCAGCTTATTCCATACGCTTGCACAAGCCATGAGCAGTATTGTATATGCCGCAGAGAAAAAAGAAATTGCTGTATCCGTGGATTGCCCGGAAAATTTGATAATCTCCCATGACAGCAAGTGGACAAGCGAAGCCCTTTTCAATCTGCTGGACAATGCAGTAAAATACACTCCGTCAGGTGGAAAGATTTCTGTATCAGTGGTTCAGTGGGAAATGTACGTAGAGGTCAAAGTGACCGACACCGGCAAGGGCATTTCAGAAAGCAATCAGGCTGCCATCTTCCGGCGCTTCTATCGTGAGGAAGAAGTACACGATCAACAGGGTGTGGGAATAGGTTTGTATTTGGCTCGTGAGATTGTAACAAGGCAAGGGGGCTATATCAAGGTTGTTTCAGAGCTGAGGCAAGGCTCAGAATTTTCTATTATGCTTCCTGTAAGGTAAGATATAACCACTTTTTTTGAAATGTCCGAGCGTTGTAACATTTCACTCTGATTTTCGATAAAAATTTTTTCTATCTCGGACATTTGTGTAACATTTGTGGTTTACAATGGCTTTATCAACAGATAGAAAGCCTTGAAAGGAGCATTTGAATATGAGCATTTTACAAACAATCGACTTAAAGAAGTATTACGGCACAGAACCAAATATTACTCGTGCCCTTAATGGTGTAAATTTTACTGTGGAACAGGGAGAATTTGTTGCCGTAGTTGGAACTTCCGGCAGCGGTAAGTCTACATTGCTTCACATGATGGGAGGACTTGATACCCCCACTTCCGGCAGCGTGATTGTACGGGGAGAAGAACTCGCAAAAAAGAATGATGATGAATTGACAATTTTCCGCCGTCGTAACATCGGATTTATCTTCCAAAATTATAATCTGGTTCCGATTTTGAATGTATATGAAAATATCGTCCTGCCTGTGGAACTGGATGGCGATACAGTAGACCAGAAATTTATGGACGAAGTTGTGTATATGTTGGCTTTAGAAGATAAACTGGAAAATATGCCGAACAATCTTTCAGGCGGTCAACAGCAACGTGTAGCGATTGCACGAGCTTTAATTACGAAGCCTGCGATTATCCTTGCTGATGAACCGACCGGAAATCTTGATAGCAAGACCAGTGCAGATGTGTTAGGGCTTTTGAAGCATACCAGCGGAGAATTTAATCAGACCATTGTAATGATTACTCACAATAACGAGATCGCTCAACTCGCAGACCGCATTGTACGGATTGAAGATGGTAAAATTGTTGGCTAAAGGAGGTGGGAATTATGAATTATCCTTTTGAAAATGATACCAGTGCAGTAATTAAAAAATTAGCACGAAAAAGTGTGCGTTTTGATAAGAAGAAAAACTTATTTTGCCTTTCGGCAATTATTGTAGCCGTTGCTATGATAATGATGTCGTTGCTCACAGTGCAAAATATCATTTATCAAAATCAGAAAGAAATCGAAGGATTACATCAAGGGATTTTCTTTGACATTACGCAGGACAGTAAAGAAAAGTTGTTAGCAAACGAAGAAGTAAAAAGTGTAGGACTTTCCTGTAATATCAAAACAGTGAAAGAAAATTCTAAAGAACTGTCTCTGATTTATTATGATGATGACATGCTTAGTTTGATTCCTGCCTTTGACGGAAAATATCCAGAGAAAGCAAGTGAAATTGCTGTTACAGATGCCTTTTTTGCCAGTGAAAATAAGTCTCCGGAAATCAACGCCATAGTTCAGTTGAATCTGGATGGTACTTTGAAGAATTATACTATTGTTGGTATTTATCATGATAAAACTTCTACCGCTTATCCTGTTTTTGTTTCACTTGAAAAATGCCGGGAATTACGTGGAAATAACCTGCTTAATGGATATGTTTGGCTTGAAAATGCAGATACCCTTACAAAAGACGAAGCAACAGAAATATTATCTCAAATTTCAGAGGAGACTGGACTGAATAATTGGACAGTCAGCAGTTACTATGATTATGTAAATACAACTTTGTCCTTCAGTAATTATGCGGTATATGGTGTAGTTGCTGCCATTTTGTTTTTAGCTGCCGCACTTGTAATTTACAGCATTTTCTATATTTCGGTTGGACAAAAAGTTGCTGAGTTCGGACAGCTTCGGACAATAGGGGCAAGTAAAAAGCAAATTTATAAAATAGTTCTTAAACAGGGTTATATGCTTGCAGTTCCGGGGATTTTAATTGGTAGTATCATGGGAACGATCATCAGCTATTGTCTGCAATCAAAAGGCTGGTCAGTATTTGCATTTATTGTTTCTCTATGTGGCGCATGCCTTTTTGGAATACTGCTTGTTTATATTAGTGTTCGTAAACCAGCAAAAATTGCAGCGAATACTTCTCCAATTTCCGCCCTGAAAAATCCAGTGGGAATTGTAAATTACCGCACTCACAAAAGACATCGTATTACGCCTGTATATTTAGCGAAAATCAGCTTTTCCAGAAACAGAAAAAAATCTCTATTGACCATTTTATCATTGGGACTGTGCGGAGTTATATTTTTCCTTGCAGCAAGTTATCAGAGTTCTTTTAATGCCGAGAGTATGGCTCGTTATTGGGATATGAAGTACGGAGATTTCAAAATCAGCATTGATTTAGAAAACGAAAGTGAAAATTTGGATGCTCTCTTGCAGAAAGAATATTTTTCTGATTATGTAAAGCGTGTTGGAGATATAGAGGGAGTTAGCAATATATTTACTTATGCTACCGTACCAGTTGATTTCTCAACAGACAATGATATTTCAGATAGCACCTTGATGCTCGGCTATAATGAAAAGGATTTGGCGTCGCTAAATGCAGCGGTTTTGTCTGGAAATATTACTGATGATACAGAATTAGTTGTAAGTGATCCCGAACGTATTTATGATGTTTACCATTGGAAACCTCAAATTGGGGATACTGTGACCTTTAATTTCAAAAATCATAGTGGTAAAACAATAACAAAAGCATTCAAAATTGGTGCAATCACTTCCAGCAATGATGGAATGGGTGGCTATATTTTCAGAATGCCGGAAAATATGCTCAAAGAACTTGCAGGTTATGACTGTACATACGCAATCGAAATACAAGCAGAAGCTGAATATCAGGAGATAATCGAGCAAGAACTCAAATTACTCGTTTCTGACAATAGGGATGTTCGCTTACAAACCCTTCAAGATTTTATTGTAGAACACCAATCAGACAATCGTGCAGGTTTTACATTAGCTTATGCGATTGCAGCCATCTTGTGGATATTTGCGGTCATCAATCAAATCAATCTTACTGTGACAAATCTTTTATCACAGAAACAGGAAATGGGCACACTAAAATCTATTGGTATGACAAATAAGCAGTTGAAGCAAGCATTTATGATGGAAGGTCTTTTTACTACTTTGATTGCATTGCTTATAACTGCTGTTGTTGGAATCCCCGGCGGATATGCAATCGGTATATTTTTGAAAAATGCAGGCATGTCTACGGGATTTGTATTTCCGGTTGTTGCTTTTACTCTTTTTGCTGTTGCTATGTTTATGCTTGAAAGTTTGATGACAATATTGCTTATTCATTCATGGAAGAAGCAATCTGTTATTGCAATAATGCGAAATTGATGATAGAAAGCTTTTCATATCTCGGTCAGCTCCACAATTACATTACTCTGCTGATACAGCCAGTCCGTAAATTCTTTCGGGCTGGCTGTTCCTGTTTTTACAGCCTTTTTTCTCTGTAATACTTCTTTTCATACAGTAAATTTTCACTAGGCTGGTATGGAGTAATTTTACTGTCTATACAGTAAGTTGAAAATACTAATATGGTCTTTTTTCTAACCAAACTTTAAGATAACATCTAATTCCAACATATGCGCCCTGCGAAAGTACGAAAAGCAATAGAAGATTTACTGACAGTACTTTTTTGATTGATTCTCCAAAATAAATGACAATAGCAACACTTGTCAGTATCATTAGTAGAGTAATAACATCCCAACAGTTTTTCTTATATAATTCTATAACCTTTATTTCTATCAGTATCGCCAGCATCCCTGTTCCTGCCATACATATTCCTACAATCAATATTAGCAATAACCAATATACCATTCCGGCTATAAAAGCATTTGGAATTTTTGTACTAATCTGTGCCGCAGAATGCCCGGCATCAATCGTCCATCCGACAAAGGTTTGTATGAATGATGCTAAATCATTGAAGAATGATTTACAATCGACAAGGAACATATCTGACTGTACTGCCTGAAAAAGAGTGGTTGTCAACGAATACCATGCAAGAAGGAACAAGGTTGTTTGGAACATTACCGTTTTTGCTTTATACTGTCCTGCAAGTCGCTCTTTTTGTGTTTCGTATTTTGCTTTTGCATTCTGATAGGCTGTCCGGTTACAGGCTTCACATTTTTCATAGAGTACCGGCTTTTCTACCGGTATTTCTACGATTTTCTGATGTGTCCGGGCATAATCCCGTTCCTGTGTTAAATAGCATATTTTATCTTGACATTCCTCTATCATGACGTTTGCGCTTCGCAACTTCTCTTTCTCGATCCGCAATGCTCTGTCTGCCAGCTTCAAGTCGTTCTTTAATGCTTGAATATTCCCGGCTCTGTTCTCTTTGTTTAATTTCTCGTTCAAGGTCAGAGATTCGCTGAGCTGCGTCTTCAGTTCCACGATAAGCTGTTCTTTCTGTTCTAGTTCTTCTTGTATCTCCTCGGTCAGGAGCAGAAGTTCTTCCAACTGTTCGGCGTTCTTTGATTCTCTGGATTCGTTCATCTATATCACGTCCTTTCTCTATCTGCTGTTCCAGTTCAGCAATTCGGTGTTCTGTTTCAGTAATAAACTGTTTTCGCTGTTCAGCTTCTGTGCCAATTTCTGCCATTGCTGATTTTCGTTTTCCAAAAGCTCTATCTTCGTTTTCTGTTCTTCCATCTTGGAAAGCAGTTCCTCGGTATTTGGCAAAATGTTGAGCAGCTCGGATAACTCGTTGTTTAATTTTTGTAATTTCTGATTCTGTTTTTGCATAAGAGAGAGTTGAGTGTCCCGGTTCTGCATTTCCAGAATCATTTCTGCCATTAGGTTCTGCTGTTCTTCGATTTGACCAATCATGGATTCCATTAAGGGTATAATTTCCCGGCTTTCTTCTAATGTCATTTAATCGCTCCTTCCATAATGATAATGCACCCGATACTTTCCCAAAGGTGTTTAGTATCTTTTGCAATAACGTGTTTTGTTGTTTTATGATTTGATTTTCCGCTACTTTCCACGAGCCTTTTATTTCCTGCCCGGCAAAAAACTTTTGTTCAATCTTTCTTGCGTCAGCTCCTTCATGGATGGTAGGAATCTGGAGTTTTCCCTGCTTTTCATAAGAACGATGATCAACTTGATTATGCAAAGGCAGATGTTCATTACATACCTTTGCCCATTCACTCCGCCACAGTTCACAATTTTTTGGATTGTTCCATCCAGTAGCATCGGTCAGCACCCGTTTCCATTGCAGGCGGTTTCTTGCTCCAATCTTCTGAATTCCGTTTTCGTCTAATACAGGGATACGGATTCCATGACGGTCAGGGTTTTTCTTATCCTGCCACCAGTTCGGATGGGATTCATCAATCACGATATTTCCGTTTTTATCTCTGACAAAATCCCAATCCTTGACTTCTTTCTTTCCCCAAGAATGATCCGGGTTAAAAGGACGCATAGTTAGAAGCAGATGGACATGGGGGTTGCCATCCCCTTTGTCGTGGATACTCCAATCAGCGCACATTCCTCTATCTACAAAAGTTTTTTGGATATAGTCGGTTGTATATTGAATTTGTTCCTGTCTGCTCCATTCTTTGGGGAGGGCAAATTCAAATGACCTGCCAAGTTGGGCATCTGCATTTTTTTCAATCTTCAATACCTCATTCCATAACCTCTGTTTCTGAAATGTGATTTTGAATTTTTTTAAAGCAGCTTCTTTATCTTCTGACCTTTTGTATCGGACAGATTTTTGAAAGCGTTTTATATTTTCTTCTGGTACTATCTGCCATTCAGGAGGTGCGTTTTCGCACATCATCAGCCGGGTGTAGACCACTTCTTTTTTAGAAGTGTAATAACTGATTCTCCCTGTTTCCTCGTTTTTCATCACATCCCCATTGAGATATGCGGAAGCGGAGATAACAGATTTCCCTTTACTTCGTCCGACTATTTTGATTGTGTAATGAAAAATCGCCATGTCTGGATTCCTCCTTTCTGACGTATCCGGCATAGATTTCCGGCAACATTGCTTTCAGTTTTAGAAAAAGCAGCATTGCCGGAACTCCCTCTGCGTAAGAGTGCCCTGCGCATAGCAGCCTGCATGGAATGCGCCTCTCTGGCGAAGAGTGCCTCCTGCGGCATGA
>NZ_WQQE01000096.1:8669-10171 GCF_018785655.1 Blautia sp. MCC269
TGCCATTACACTTCCTCCATATCGGTATTGGTTTCTTTCTGCATTGCTTTTGAGAAAAATCTCCCATTGGCTTCCTGCCTTTTCAGAAAAACAATCAGCTTTGGGATGTCTTTTTCCTCAATAGGAGCACCAAGAACGGATTCCACCGCACCGCCAATCTGACAGAGCCTATGGGTTCGTTTTTTACTTTCCTCGGTTTTCTTTCGTTTCAGAAGTTCTTTCTTCTGTGCTGCATATCGTTTTGCTTTTTCAAGGCTTTCCTGTTCCCTTTTTTCCATTTCAAGCATTCGTTCTTCATAACTTTTTGTTGATTTTGCCATTATTACATTCTCCTTTCTTTTGCAAACATAAGTTCTCGGTTGCGTATCAGAAGAAGCACATGGTATAATCTTCTTGCGTGTAGGTATATCATGGCTTTGGTCTGATAGAACCTTTGGCGGTTTCTTTGGAAGCCGCCTTTTTAATTTGCCACAGTTCTTGTTACAGCTTTTACATTTCCTCTATCCCTCAAATCACGACCTTCATTAGCTTCCATAAACATTTCCAGAATATCGGTTTTAATCAGGACTTTGCGACCAACCTTTAATACTGGAAGTTTCTTCCATTCTACAAGCTGTCTTAAGGTGTTTCTGCCGATTCCCGTATAGTCAGCAGCTTCTTCGATGGATAATGCAATTTTTCTTTGCGTCATATAATCACCTCCTTACAAATTGCATTATGCAATTCTTGTGATGTAAGTATATCCTTTTCACATCTTTTTGTCAAGCGTTACGAAATGTTAAAAATAAACTTTATATTGCATATTGCAATTTCGGAAAAACAATGCTATAATTCATACATACCGAAAAAGGAGGCAGTCAGCATGAAAGATAAAGAATTACGCAAGCTGATAGGGAGCAGAGTAAAACAGCGCCGTCTGGAATTGAATCTGACACAGCCTTATGTCGCAGAAAAGATGGGTGTTACCGCTTCTACAATCCTGCGTTATGAGAATGGTTCGATTGACAATACGAAAAAAATGGTGTTGGAAGGTCTTTCGGAAGCACTCCATGTATCTGTGGAATGGCTCAAAGGGGAAACAGATGAATATGAAACCGATATTACGGATAAGAGAGAATTACAGATTCGTGATGCGATGGGAGATATTCTGGAACAGTTACCACTTGCCCTTACCAAAGAAGAAGATGCTTTTTCAAAAGATTTATTACTGCTGATGTTAAAACAATATGGTCTGTTTTTGGATTCCTTTCAGTTCGCCTGCAAAAACTTTAAGGGGAATGATGGTCAGACGGATATTGCCAAAACAATAGGGTTTGAATCGAATGATGAATATAATGAGATTATGTTCTTAAGGGAAATCACTCCTACCATCAATGCTTTTAATGAGATGGCAGACATTGTAAGGCTCTATTCCAAGAAACAAAAAACAGCAGAACAAAGGCTTGCAAATCTTTTATCAGAAGTCTTATACGAAGATTCCGAATCGGTATAGTAAGACAACC
>NZ_WQQE01000097.1:0-256 GCF_018785655.1 Blautia sp. MCC269
TACCATCGGCCGATTGGGTCTTAACCGTCGTGTTCGGGATGGGAACGGGTGTGTCCCCCAACCGCATCGGCACCAGAAATCTTTTAGCTTGATAGCTAAACAGTAAAACACAGACTCTCTACTTTTTCCGTTTTAGTTGGATTGATTCAGCTGTTTGCACAGCCTACTGTATCCAATTTCCTTAGAAAGGAGGTGATCCAGCCGCACCTTCCGATACGGCTACCTTGTTACGACTTCACCCCAGTCATCGGTCCCG
>NZ_WQQE01000011.1:0-96064 GCF_018785655.1 Blautia sp. MCC269
TTCTTCCATTTACGATGATTGGTTTTGGAAGATATTTTATGAAAAAGGCTCCAAAGGAAATAAATTCAGTATTTGGATATGACTGATACATATGTTATTGATGTGCAGGATCCAGGAAATGCATTGGATGCGTTGATGTTCGTACTTGCGATTGATGCAGAAAAATGTTCCAGGAATTAGATAGTTGATCTTGTTGTCGAAGATATTCGGAGATGGGGAGGTAGCATGGGATTATTCAAAAAGAAAATCGTGAAAAAAACATATGACCGAGAACATATGAAACCTGTTATTCGTGCAAGCATTTGCACCGGAGAAGAAGTAGCAGAATTTAAAGATATACGGACCGGAAAAATCGAAGAAATCATGCTGATCAGATCTCCAGAGGACTTAGAAAAATTCAAAGAGATATATGAGATAATAGAGGAAATTGCAAAAGAATATTAAACATTGATAAGGAGGATGTGTTGTCATGAGAACGATAGGTAATATTCTTTGGTTTATATTTGGAGGATTACTGGGCGGTTTGGCCTGGGTTTTTGCAGGATGCATATGGTGTATTACAATTATTGGAATTCCGGTAGGTCTGCAATGCTTTAAATTTGCAACCCTGGCATTCTGGCCGTTTGGAAAAGAAATCGTGTATGGAAATGGCATGTTTTCGTTTCTGGTAAATCTTATATGGATTATATTTTTTGGATGGGAAATGGCACTTGGAAACCTAATAGTTGGTTGCATTTGGTGCATTACGATAGTTGGAATTCCATTTGGAAAGCAGTTTTTCAAGATGGCAAGACTCTCTTTTATGCCATTTGGGGCGAGTGTAATAGGATAGAATATGTGAGGTCTTATAGATGAAAAATGAAATAATATTATTTACGGATGGTGATATTAATATTGAAGTTCAAATAAACCCTGAACAGGAAACAGTCTGGTTGACACAGAAGCAAATGGAAGAAAGATATTATTGAGTATCGTACGATGGAATATTATCGGAGAAGGTATGTAGAAAACTGATTCTTAATATTATCTCCAGAGGAATTGAGTTATGATGTACACAGTAAAACGAATCGATGAAGATCTGAATTTTGGTTGTGAAGAACGACCGGATGATGCACCAGTCATGGCAATAGTGACTCTTATGGATTCTTCAGGAAAAGAAGTGACAGTAAAAGCGGAGGACGCCAGGCTCTATGAGCGTAATATCAATGAAGGAGACAAAGTTTGTCTCGATGTAAATAATAAATTGGAAAAAGTAGAATGAAAGCTACAGGGAGAAAAAATGGTAAAGCAAATTGTAAGAGACATTTTCTTTTTAGGCCAGCCATCTGAACCAGCCACGAAAGCAGATATTCAGGTTGGAAAAGATCTGCAGGACACACTGCGGGCAAACCGGGAACGGTGCGTTGGTATGGCTGCAAATATGATTGGTGTAAAGAAGAATATCATCATTGTAAATATGGGATTCATAGATGTTGTGATGTTCAATCCGGTGATTGTTTCAAAGCGTGATATGTATGAGACAGAAGAAGGCTGTCTGTCTCTGGATGGTGTTCGTAAGACGACCAGATACCAGGAAATTGAAGTAGAATATTATGACTTCAACTGGAAAAAACAGCGCCAGAAATTGTCAGGATGGACAGCACAGATTTGCCAGCATGAAATTGATCATTTGTCTGGAAAGATTATTTAACCGCATGCGGATTGCGAATATTCGCTTGACTCAAAGCGGATTGTGAGGTGACGGATATGCTGAAAAATGTACTGATCGTGGTAGATGATATAGAAAAATCTATAGAGTTTTATAAGGACTTATTTGGACTGCAAGTGATTCTTAAGAATGAAGGTAATGTGATCTTATCGGAGGGACTTGTTTTGCAGGATGCCGACGTATGGGGGAAAACATTGAATGAAACTTCTACGCCATTCAATAACATGATGGAACTGTATTTCGAGGACTTTGATATAGATGGATTGCTTGCGAAATATGAATCTGGTAAGTATTTCGTTCGATATGCCACAGAACTGACAGAACTTGCAGGTGGGCAGAAGCTTGTAAGGCTGTATGATCCGAGTGGTAATCTCGTCGAGGTTCGTACGCCATTTATGTGTAATTAAAGGAGAAGATATGCAGATTTTTGTTGATGCAGATGCCTGCCCGGTAGTCGGTATTGTTGAAAAAGTTGCAAAAGAGCACAGTATTTCGGTAACGTTATTGTGTGATACCAATCATGTGTTATCTTCTGATTACAGTGAGGTGATTGTAGTTGGAGCCGGAGCAGATGCCGTGGATTATAAACTGATCAGCATTTGTCATAGGGGCGATATTGTTGTATCACAGGATTATGGAGTTGCGGCAATGGCACTTGGAAAAAATGCGTATGCGATTCATCAATCTGGGAAATGGTATACCAATGAAAATATTGACCAGATGCTTATGGAGCGGCATCTGAATAAGAAAGCACGAAGGGCATCCGGAAAGAAGCACTTAAGAGGCCCAAGAAAACGAACATCGGAGGATGATGAGCATTTTAGAGAATCCTTCGAGAAAATGATACATATGGCAATGGATAAGGAGAATTGATTTGAACGTACAGATTTTTGGAACAAAGAAGTGCAATGATACAAAGAAAGCAGAACGTTTCTTTAAAGAACGTGGGATCAAGTTTCAGTTTATTGATATGAAAGAGAAGGGCATGAGCAAGGGCGAATTTAATTCAGTTGCTCAGGCAAATGGTGGACTGGAAAATATGATCAACTGGGAGGGCAAGGATAAGGATCTGCTTGCGCTCATTAAGTACATTGCAGAGGAAGATAAACTTAAGAAGGTGCTGGAAAATCCGCAGGTGATTAAGACACCGGTGGTTCGTAATGGAAAACAATCCACTCTTGGATATCAGCCGGATATCTGGAAGGCGTGGAAGTAAGAGTACCGGTAGATTTTTGACCAGGATAAAACAAATGATTCAACTGAAAGGCAAGGTACGTGGTGGAGCCATGCAAGATATCCTGAGCGAGAGACACCTAAAAATTTCAACATTCCGGAGACGGAAACCCGGCGTCCAGCCTTTTTGGCAGCTTCCGTCTTCTCAGACACTTCAAGATAAATGGCTTCCGTCATTTTCCCAGAATGTTGATTGCTTTTTTTAACACATCAAGTGCATCTTGGGTATCACGTAATTCACGTCTGAGACGGGCAATTTCCTTCTGCTCATACAGCATGATGAAAATGCACTTCTTCTGCGGACGAAAAACGTGATGTCAACCCTGACATCTGAAAGCGTAAATCACCGTAAATATATGTTCATGAGCTGTAAGGAACGTCTGATGAAGTATCTTGTAGAGTCCTACGCATGTAAAAGAGAAATAAATACTTGCATATTGCGGCTGAACAAGACACAGACGGAGCTCTGTCCGACAGAGGTGGATTCAATGTGAGAAGTGTTCAGAGAAGTATTGCAGCCTTGGAAAAAGAGAATCTGATCACCCTGGAAAGCGGAAAGATTACCGTATCTCAAGAACAGTTCGTGAAAATGAGGAAATATCTGGAAGAGTAGGAAGGAGACAAAAACCATGAAGAAATATAAGAGAATATTTACTATTGTAATAGACTCTTTTGGGGCAGGAGAAATGCCGGATGCGGCTCAGTATGGGGATGAAGGAACAGATACTATGGGACATATTTCCCAGAATGTAGATGAATTTACGATTCCAAACCTTCAGAAACTTGGAATTGCAAATCTTCATCCGTTGAAACAGGTTGCAGCAGTGGAACGACCAATGGGTTATTATACATTTTTAGAAGAAGTCAGTACCGGAAAAGACACTATGACAGGACACTGGGAAATGATGGGACTTCACATCACAAAACCGTTTAAGACTTTTACTGAGACCGGATTTCCAAAAGAGCTGATCGATGAGCTTGAGAAGAGAACGGGACATAAAGTAATTGGAAACAAGAGCTCCAGTGGAACAGAGATCCTTGATGAACTGGCTGAGGAAGAAATCGCTACCGGTCATATGATCGTTTACACATCTGCTGATTCTGTATTACAGATCTGCGGAAACGAGGAGACATTCGGACTGGATGAACTGTATCGCTGCTGTGAGATCGCTCGTGATATCACTATGAGGGATGAGTGGAAAGTCGGACGTGTTATTGCAAGACCTTACCTTGGCAAGAAAAAAGGTGAGTTCAAACGTACCAGCAACCGCCATGATTATGCACTGAAGCCCTACGGGAAAACTGCGCTTAATGCATTGAAGGATGCAGGTTATGATGTGATCTCCGTTGGAAAGATTTTTGATATTTTTGACGGTGAGGGACTGACAGAGTCCAATAAGTCAAAAAGCTCTGTTCATGGAATGGAGCAGACAATTGACATTGCAAAAAGAGAGTTTGAGGGGCTTTGTTTTGTAAATCTTGTAGATTTCGATGCTCTTTGGGGACATCGACGCAATGTAAAGGGATATGCAGAGGAACTTGAAAGATTTGATGTAAAACTTGGTGAACTTCTTGATGAACTTCGTGAGGATGACCTTCTGATCATTACAGCTGACCACGGAAATGATCCGACACATACAGGAACTGATCACACAAGAGAAAAAGTACCATTTTTTGCTTATTCCCCATCTATGGAGGGATATGGAAAGCTGGAAGATCAGAATACTTTTGCAGTAATCGGTGCAACGATCGCAGATAATTTTGAAGTTAAGATGCCGGAGGGAACAATTGGAAGTTCTCTTCTGGATGAATTGAAATAAAAGGAAGGTAAAGAGGAAACTGGTATGAAACTCTTATTAAATGTGGTTGGGATTTTGTGAAGAAAACGGTGTGTATGTAAAAGAACTATAAAAATACATTAGGTAATCGATATAAAATGATTCGTGCGAACCAATAACTAAAAGACAGGTCTAGATACATTGAAATAATTTCAGTGTGTCCAGACCTGTTTTTTTTACAGCTTCAGGTAGTTCAGATGCAATACAGATTTTTCTCTTTCTGAGAATGAATTTCATTTTTGACCACATTTTTTCAATAGGGTTTAAATCCAGGCTGTTTTATGTTTACTTTATACAGTACTATTTCTGATTGCACTGATTTTTTCGATATAGAAGAAACAGCATAAATAATAGAATTACCGGAAAAATAAGTCCGCATCCCATGCCAATCCGGATATTATTTCCAGCATTCTGGGTAATACGACCAACGATTCCAGGTCCAATACTGCCGCCTAAATCTCCAGCCATGGCAAGAAGAGAGAACATAGCTGTTCCGCCTGTTGGAAAAGTTTTTGAGGAAATACTGATTGTTCCAGGCCACATGATTCCAACTGAAAATCCACATGCAATACAACCGATAAGTCCGATAATCGGGTTGGATGACAAAGCAGTAAGTAGATAACAGACAACGCATAATATGCCTGAACCACTCATAAACTTCATTAAATCTAACTGTTCTCCATATTTCCCAAAAATTATACGGCTGATTCCCATTGTTATTGCAAACATACATGGACCTGCCAAATCCCCCAGTGTTTTTGATAATCCAAGTGCAGATTCAGCATAAGCAGATGCCCATTGAGCCATTGCAAGTTCAGAAGCTCCGGAACAGATCATCAGACATATTGCAACCCAGAAAAATGGTTTGGAAAACAGATTCTTAATTTCCATTCCAGAACCATTATCAACCAGAGGTTCAATAGGACAGGTCATGAAGTTATAAGTATTAACTGCAGGAATGATTGCCCATATTACGGCGAGCCATTTCCAGTTGTCTATTCCAAATATAAGAAAAAATAAGCTGGAAATCAAAATTGTCCCAACAGCTCCCCAACAGTAAAACGAATGGAGCAGACTCATAGTTGCTTCTTTGTTTTCAAACGGACAGGCCTCGATAATAGGGCTACAAAGTACTTCTATTAAACCGCTTCCGATGGCATAAATAATAACACTACATATAATTCCAATAAAAGGATCAGGTAAAAAATCAGGTAAAAATGCCAGCCCAAGCAGACCCAGTGCAGAAAATATTTCTGATGCAATAATGCACACACGATATCCGATATGATCTACGAATTTGGCACAGAACAGGTCAACCAGAAGCTGTGTAAAAAAGAAGAAAGTGGATATCAGAGCAATGTTACCGAGAGAAATATGGTAGTCACTGTGAAATTTCAAAAAAAGAAGCGGTGCGAAGTTTGCCGCAATAGCCTGTGTGATAAAGCCCATATAACAGGCAATTTTTGTCTTATGGTAGTCAGTTTTTTTAATAGCATTCATTTTTTATTTTCCACTCCGAATGTTTTTAACAGTTTTATGTTCGATAGAAAGATGCTCATAACAACATTTTGCCTAGTGACTGTCATCTGCCATTACCATTACAGAAGCAGAATCATAGGTCTCTTTAAAATCATGAGATACTTTTACTTTAAGGATAAAGTCGCCTTCAATGCTGATCTCACTTTCATTCATCCATTTAAAAATCATAAGAATACCTCTTTCCTTTTTTTACTTGATTATATAGCAAATATTAGATATATACATTGAATTAAATTGTAGAAATACTGTATAATATCGTAAAAGAAAGAATGTGATATGAAGATGGATTATAATAAGATACTTACAGACGAGGAGTTCATGGAAATTAAACAGCATGGAAGCAGTGCTTATCCATTCCAGTATTATTATGATAATCTGGAATTGTTTGATTTTCATTGTATTGAATGGCACTGGCACAGGGAATTTGAGTTTTTATATGTCGAGTCTGGACAAGTTACATGTGGGATAGGCGAAAAAAAGATTATATTGTCAGAAGGAGAGGCGATTTTTATCAATTCTAAAATATTGCATCAGTTTTATGCATCATCTGATGGTGTTATTCCTAATTTTGTATGTATGCCTGAATTTATTGCGCCAGAGAACAGTTTGATCTATAAAAAATATATTTTACCAATCATTTCATCGAATATATCCTTTCAATGTTTTCGAATTAATGAATCATGGCAGGTAAAAATTATACAAATTATGATAAAAATAATGGAAATACAGGAGAATGAGAAAATAAGAGAGCTTGCTACTTTGGCATTGTTGCAGAATTTATGGCTGATTTTTTATGAAAATGTAAAGTTATCTGGTAAAGAAGAGGTGCAAACAGTTGATGAGGCTGCACAGAAAAGAGTACAGTTAATGATGCAATATATACATGAAAATTATAATCATGGGTTGTCGCTGGATGAAATAGCTTCACATATAGGAGTAAGCAAAAGTACAGCACTTAATTTGTTTCGACGATTTTTACATACTACGCCGGTTGCTTATCTGATAGGATATCGTTTACAGGCAGCTTCCTGGTTATTGAAAAATACGAATAAAAAAGTAAAAACAATTGCTTATGAAAGCGGATTTCGTAATGTGGATTATTTTTGTAGATTGTTTAAAAGGCGTTATCATTTAACACCATCAGAATATCGTTGCATATGCTTAAAATAGTATAATTTATGAATAATAAAAAGATTCTGCATATGAAGGGATTCGTCAAATTCTTGTAGATAAGGAGACGGGAGTTAATTACCTTTGTTGGACATCCGGAAATGGAGCCGGTATTACACCTCTTCTGGATTCTGAAGAGTTTGATAAGAGTTTTACTTACAAAGAGAAACTCAAGCTCCCAGGACAACTTTTCTAAAAGGAAATTAATCTGATGATGGTGGGGAGATTTACTTCTCCCCGCTTGAAATCGACAAATTTATAACCAGGAAGTCGCTGGGGAATAGATATGGAAGTAAGATCTGGTTGATTTTTATGGAATCAGTGCACAGATGAAGACTTTTATTGACCGTACTTATCCAATCTGGCAGCATCTTGGTAAAAAAGAGGTTTACTATATTATATCGGCTGGTCTGGGTGTGGACATTATTTAAAGTAAGGGGATGTGTTGATTTGCTATCCGGTACCGGCGTTAATTTATACAGGTGATATTATGAAAATTACTTACATTAATCATAGTGGATTTTTACTTGAAACAAGAGACTGCTATTATATTTTTGATTATTACAAGGGTGAATTACCGAATCTTGACAAGGAAAAAGAAGTGATCGTCTTTTGCAGTCACTTCCATAAGGATCATTTTAACCCACAAATCTTTGGGATCCTTGATGATATGGGTATGACTTATCAGGCAGTTCTGGCGAATGATATACGAAAAAGGAACCATTTGTCGGGTATGAAGATCACATATGTTTATCATGATCAAACTTATAATCTGGATAATGGAACCCAAGTCGATACATTACTATCCAACGATAGTGGTGTTGCATTTATTGTTAAAACAAAGGAAGGCATCATTTACCATGCCGGTGACTTAAACGACTGGTATTGGGATGGTGAGTCGAAAACTGATAATCAGAGACTTACTTCAGCATATCGTGCGGAGATCAGGAAAATCAAGGGTATGTATTTTGACGCTGCATTTGTTCCATTGGATCCGAGACAGGGAGATCATTATGCCGACGGGATCCTGTATTTCCTTAAAAATGTAGATTGCAATGTCATTTTTCCAATGCATTACTGGAATGATGCCAATGTAATTAAGCGGTTTATTACTGAATATCCGCAATATAAGTCACGCATTAGAAACACAGAATGTACAAAACTAATTTTGATGAAAGGAAGAATAAGTGAAATTATGAAACCTGTGGGGGAATATGATAATGTCAAAAGATGAGTATTTAATCACAGATGCGCCTCTTAAAGCACTGACGTTTTTTGCAATGCCAATGATTCTGGGCAGTTTTTTTCAGCAAATATATAATATGGCTGACTCCATCATCGTTGGTCAGTTTGTTGGCTCCTCCGCACTTGCGGCTGTCGGTGCCTGTGCAGCACTGACCAACGTTTTCATTTGTGTGGCACTGGGCGCCGGGGTCGGTGCAGGTGTGCTCGTGAGCCGCTATTTCGGTGCCAGGGAGTATGGAAAAATGAAAACCATCGTGTCAACATCCTTGTTTAGCTTTTTAATTCTAAGCATAGTCCTTGGTGTTTTCGGCTTTTGCTTTTCCCACTGGATGATGAGTGTGTTACAAACCCCTGGAGATATACTGAATGATGCAGTGTTATATCTGCGGGTTTATTTCGTGGGATTTCCTTTTCTGTTTATGTATAACATTCTTTCCAATATGTTTACTTCCATAGGCGAATCAAAAATCCCACTGGGGCTTTTGATATTTTCGTCAATCTTAAATATTTTTATGGATCTCTGGATGGTGGCCGGACTTGGTCTCGGTGTGTTTGGCGCAGCTCTTGCGACTCTTATAGCACAGGGAATTTCTGCGGTGTTTTCACTTTTGCTTTTCCTTAGCAGGATGCGTCGATATAAAAGTCGCTTTGACTGGTTTGACAGGCAGGAGTTACATTCCATGCTTCAAATTGCTGTACCTTCAGTTCTTCAGCAGTCTACAGTGTCCATCGGTATGATGATCGTACAGGCAGTTGTAAATCCCTTCGGTACACAGGCACTCGCGGGGTATGCTGCGACGATGCGGGTAGAGAATGTTTTTTCATTGATTTTTGTATCGATCGGCAATGCGGTTTCCCCATATGTTTCCCAGAATCTTGGTGCAAAGAAAATTGAACGGATCAAAAAAGGATATCACGCAGCACTGGTGTTAGATATATGTTTTGCAGTTCTTGCTTTTATAGTCATTGAAACATTACATACTCAGATTTCCTCGCTATTTCTTGGTAAAGATGGAACTGCCGTGGCTTATCAGGTATCCGAGGGTTATATGAGATGGCTCGGTTACTTCTTCATCTTTATGGGAATCAAAATGGCAACAGATGGGGTCCTTCGTGGTCTCGGAATCATGCGCCCGTTCCTCATTGCAAACATGGTGAACCTGGCGATTCGCCTGTCTGTTGCTTTGATCTGTGCACCGCGTTTTGGCATTATATTTGTCTGGCTCGCTGTACCAGCTGGTTGGTTTGCGAACTTTTTAATATCCTATGTGGCTCTCAGAAGATCATGGCCGCCTGTTGAAGTGGTGTCACAATTGCCAGGGACACCTGGCTTGAAAAACTGATGGCATAACAATATGATGCTATGCTATAATAAAGTAAACGATTTGAAATATAAATTCAGAAATTCGGGAAGAAAATGGCAAATGGAGAAACTTGGAAATTAGGCAGAAAACCAAAAATCATTTTGGATTTTCAGGCGGGGGGAAAAGCGTATGGATGATTTCAAAAAACTCACAGAGCAGCTTTTGAAAATATATATTAACGCTGATTCAGCAAATGATCTGGGTATCGAAAATTACTTTGACGAAAATATCAGTCTGATTGGAACCGGGAAACATGAGCTTTACAGGAATCTGCATGAGTTTTTAGAATCATTTAAATTTGATGTAAAACGGAGAGGTAAAATCAGAATTGAAGTACGAAATTTACATCAGGAAGAAGAAAGACTTGATGATGACCATGTTCTTGCACACGGGACAGTAGATTTTGCAGGTCTGTTTAAGGATGGTTCAAGCTGTTTTGAAATGGAGACAAGATTTACCGTTATCTATAAGCGGACGAATGGGAAATGGCTGGTTCAGCATCTGCATCAATCAGCACCAGATCTGGAACAGATGGACGGTGAAGAGTTTCCTCTCACATTGGGAAAGCAGGTCAAAAAAACTCGGCAGGCACTTCAGGGATTAGGCACTGCCTACTATCACATCTCAAGGTTGAATTTAAAAACAAAGAAGGTTGAACTTGTCAAAAGATCTCGAAAAATGGATTTGGATATAAAAGATAATATTGCAGATTGGGATCCTCAGTTCAAGATTATCGAAAGTATTATAGCAGAACCGTTTGTACAGAAGTATATAGATTTTTTTGATATACAAACCATGGCGGCACGGCTCCATAATAAAGAATCTATGTCTTCCGAATTCAAAAAAAAGGATGGATCATGGTTTCTTTCCATGGTTGTTCCTCAGAGCTATGATAAAAATAGAAAGGTTACATCAGTTCTGATTGCAAATCGAGATGTGACAGAAGAAAAACTGCGGGAATTAAGACAAGAGGAAGAATTGCGGGAAGCTAAATTAAAAGCAGAATGTGCAAATAAAGCAAAATCATCATTCCTGTTCAATATGTCTCATGATATCAGGACTCCTATGAATGCAATTATTGGTTATGCAGATCTGGCATCCAGACATTTGAAAGAAACAGAAAAAATTGGCAGATATCTTGAAACAATACAAATATGCGGAGAAAGACTTTTGTCGTTACTCAGTAATGTTCTGGATCTTGCAAGAATTGAAAATAATAAGATCGAAATGGAATATGATGTTTCGAATGTCCATGAAAACTTTGAAAATTGTGTCGCTATGTTCCAACAGCTGGCAGAAAGTAAAAATCAGACACTCTCTCTGACAGAACAAATTATGTATCCGTATGTATATATGGATGCACCACATTTATCAGAAATCTGTTTCAATATTATAAGCAATGCTATAAAGTATACAAATACAGGAGGTACGATATCCTGTGATGTTGTACAGAAATCTTGTGAAAAAGATGACTGGTGCAATATGATCATCACCATTACCGATAATGGAATTGGTATGTCTGAAGATTTTCAAAAGCACATTTTTGAAATTTTTGAAAGAGAACGCAACTCTACAGTCAGTCATATTGAGGGCAACGGCATCGGAATGGGTATTACGAAAAAGCTTGTAGATCTTATGGATGGCTCAATAGAAGTGAAAAGCAAGCAGGGTGAGGGTTCCATATTTACAGTGACTGTTCCTTGCAGAAAAGCGTCAAAAGAAGATTCTATGATGAAGAAAAAAAGTAATCTGCGTAATAAGAATTGCCTGAATGGTGTTCGGATTTTATTAGTCGAAGATAATGAGATCAACACAGAAATTGCAACGGAACTATTAATGGAAGAAGGCTGTATTGTTGAGACTGCAAATGATGGTGCTGCATGCATTGATATGATTGAAAAGGCTGATGCTGATTATTACAAGATGATCCTTATGGATATTCAGATGCCGGTTATGAATGGATACGATGCCGCATTAGCTATTCGAAAGATGAAGGATACTAAAAAATCCAGGATTCCAATTATTGCAATGACTGCGAATGTCTTTGCGGAAGATATACAAAAGGTTCTTTCTGTTGGAATGAATGCTCATGTTGCAAAGCCTGTAGATATGAATATTCTTGTGCCAACAATGATGAAATATTTGTAAAAGACGTAAAGAAACAACATACCGCGAAAGTCCTTATGAAAGGGTAGAAGCCCCCACTGTTTTGTGGGGGCTTTGAAAAATTTATTTATTATGCTTCACCAGTGCTTTGAGGTCTTCTTCCGGTGTGGTAATAGGTGCAATACCATAATTTTCTACCAGAAAATTCAGAATATTAGGAGAAAGGAATGCCGGAAGAGAAGGACCAAGACGGATATTTTTGATACCCAGATGCAGGAGGGTTAACAGGATACAGACTGCTTTCTGTTCATACCAGGAGAGTACGAAGGAAAGCGGAAGCTCATTTACAGAACATCCAAATGCATCTGCAAGTGCCACAGCAACCTGGATCGCACCATAAGCATCATTACACTGACCCATATCCATCAGTCGTGGCAGACCACCGATCTCTCCCAGATCGAGATCATTGAAACGGAATTTTCCACATGCCAGGGTGAGGACAATACTGTCAGAAGGTGTCTGCTTCACAAATTCCGTATAATAGTTTCGACCTGGCTTGGCACCGTCACAGCCGGCAACCAGGAAGAAATGGCGGATCGCGCCTGATTTTACGGCTTCTACCACAGTACCTGCATGGGACAGGATAGCTGCATGACCAAAACCGGTTGTCACTTTTTTACCACCGTTGATACCGGAGAACATCTGATCCTCTTTGTAACCACCCAGCTCCAGTGCTTTTTCAATAAGTGGTGTGAAATCTTTCTTCTCGTCAATATGGACAGCTCCCGGGAAGGCAACTACTTCTGTTGTAAATACTCTGTCAGCGTAGCTGCTTTTTGGAGGCATCAGACAGTTGGTAGTGTAGAGGATCGGGGCTGGAAGATGGTCAAATTCTTTCTGCTGATTCTGCCATGCAGTTCCGAAATTGCCTTTTAAGTGAGAGTATTTCTTTAAGAATGGATAGGCATGGGCAGGGAGCATTTCACCATGTGTATAGATATTGATTCCTTTTCCCTCAGTCTGTTCAAGCAAAAGCTGCAAATCTTTCAGATCATGTCCGGTCACGACAATAAAAGGCCCTTTTTCTACCGTAAGTGTAACATCAGTTGGCTCTGGTGTTCCATAGGTTTCTGTATTTGCCTTATCAAGAAGTGCCATGCACTTCAGATTGATCTCTCCTGTTTTGAGTACTGTAGAAAGCAGTTCTTCTGTGTTTTCTTCATAACCGATCTTAGATAATGCTTCGCAGAAGAACTGATTCACTTCGGCATCTTCATAATTCAGAACATTTGCATGATAGGCATAGGCAGCCATTCCGCGGATACCAAAGAGAATAAGAGACTTCAAAGAGCGGATATCTTCGTTGGCATTCCACAGCTGCTGAAGATCATATTCCTCTGTTTTACTGTATGGAGCCTGACATTTGTTGCAGTCAGAAATCAGTCTTTCTTTTTCTGTTCTGACTTTTTGTATCATATTTTCGATTGCAGCATTGTCAAAATTTACATTTGTAACTGTAGTAAACAGTCCTTCAATTATGATCTGTCCGGTTCTTTTTGAAATAGTTTCCGTGCTGTCGGCAGCTTTAGCCAGACTGATCAACGCACCTGTCAATTCGTCCTGTAATTTCGCTGTATCTGCTTTTTTTCCACAGACACCGGCATTTCCGGTGCAGCCGGTACACCCGACAGTCTGTTCACACTGAAAACAAAACATTTTTTTATCCATTATTGTATTCTCCTTTTATTCTGTGATTTTTCCGAAGGATCGTTCTTATTATTTTATCCTCGGCCAGTAGTATTTATCCTTGGTTTCTGTTAGGAGTATAGTATAATAATTACAACGTGTATGTTTGATTTCCAACAGGAGGATTAATTTTGAAAAAATATTTACCCATTTTGAGAATCAGTCCTTTCTTTAAGGGTCTTACTGATAATGAGATATTATCTATACTACACTGCGTAAATGCAGCAACAATCTCCAGAAAAAGGGATTCTTATATTTTCAGAGCCGGAGACTCTACCGAAGTAATGGGACTTGTGGTGTCAGGCTGTGTTCTTGTTATTCAGGAAGATCTGTGGGGACATCGGAATATTTTGTCAAAATGTCATGCAGGAGACTTTTTCGGTGAACCATATGCGGCAAGTCCGGGAGCTGTTCTGAATGTCAGTGTGGTAGCAGATGAGGATTGTGATATTATTTTATTAAATGTTCAAAGGCTTCTGGTTTCCTGCCCAACAGTATGTGAGCATCATCAGAAGCTGATTCGTAACCTGGTCGGTGTCCTGGCAAATAAGATCCTGATCCTCAACGATAAAATCACACATGTGGGCAAACGAACGACAAGGGATAAGCTGTTGTCCTATCTGTCGTCGGTATCTATCAGACAGGCATCGTTATCCTTTGATATTCCTTTTGACCGGCAGCAGCTGGCAGATTATCTTTGCATTGACCGTGCGGCAATGTCTTCGGAGATATCAAAGCTGCAAAAAGAAGGACTTATAAAAACAAACAGAAACCATTTTGAGCTGACTGTCTGTAATGATACGGATTCAGGAATAAAAATGTGATATACATCACGGAAAACGATAAACTTTTTCATTATAATACAAAAGGAATGCGAGACAAGAGTAGTTTATTATCAGAAACTGCAAAAGCTATACCAGCGAGGTTGATACAATGGGACAGATAACACTCAGGGAACTGGAGAAGATGGATTTTTTTAAAGAAATACCAAAGGATATTCTGCAGAACCTGCTTAATGAAAGTAAAGTTGTTTCTTATAAGAAAAAAGAAGTGATTTTTCATTCACGCAGCAGAACCAAAACAGTATATTTTGTGTATTCCGGCGAAGTGATGCTTTATAATCTGACCAAGCATGGAAATCGAAAGGTGATTTTTATCCTGGGAAAAGGACGGCTTTTAAATCAGAGCATTGTAAGCAAAAAGCCGAATGCACTTTTTTGTGAGGCTGCCTGTCCGGTGCAGGTGATAGAAATTGCAGAAAAACAGTTTCTTCAGCTTATGGAACAGAGCCATGCTTTGACAAGAGCTGTTTTGAGAGAGTATGAGAGAAATCTCTGGCGAATGGGGCACCAGCTAAAGAATACGACCGGAAACATGCAGATGGAGCGAAAAATAGCTGCAAAATTATGGAAGCTCGGTCGTGATTTTGGCGTAGATACGGAAGACGGGGTGATGATAGATATTGATCTTACCATTACCCTGATGGCTGATCTGGTTGGTGCACCAAGGGAAAATGTATCTCGTGCCTGTAAGGTTCTTACGGACAGAGGTCTGATCCGTTATGGCAATAAGCGCTTTATTCTGATAGATTTTGATGGTCTTGCAAAATTTTATAAAATGTGATTATGAGAAAGGGGTATCTGATGGGAAAACGAGTCAGCAGTGATGAGATGCAGAATATTTTTAAAATTTTGCAGAAATCCTATGATGTGTATGGACCGAAAATTTACCAGGGGACAGGATGCTTTTCAGATACAGATGTAGTTCGTTATGGTCTGCTGAACAGCTGGGAAGAGATTGTCTGGAATCAGAAGTCGGATTACAGCTTTAAGGAGGTACTGCTTCCGATTTCAGAGACGATTCTTTATTTTACGGAGAATGAGATGAAAACAGCAGACGGAGCAGCAAGACAGCGGTTGATTTTCTTAAAAAGCTGTGATTTTCATGCCCTGAAACGCCTGGACGACATGTATTTGAAAAATGGTGCAGAGGATTATTATTACAGAAGAATGCGGGAAAATACAGTTTTTGCTGTGATGGGGTGTAAGGAATCCGGAAAAAATTGTTTTTGCGTAAGTATGGGAACGAATCGTTGTGAAGAATATGATATGTATATTTTTCAGGATGAAAATGGATGTTACATGGAGCTGAAATGCAGAGAACTGGAAGAATTATTATGGGATTATGGACAGAATGTTCAGGAGAAACCGATTTTTGTGGAAAATAATGAGGTTCATGTAGAGGTTCCGGAAAAACTTTCAAATACAATCCACCAGGATTCCATGTGGCAGGAATATGGCAGTCGATGTATTGGCTGTGGCCGCTGTAATTTTGTCTGTCCTACGTGTACCTGTTTTACTATGCAGGATATTTTTTATAAAGATAATCCAAAGGCCGGAGAGCGTCGCCGTGTATGGGCTTCCTGCCAGGTAGATGGATATTCTGATATTGCCGGAGGACACAGCTTCCGCCAAAGTCAGGGTGAAAGAATGCGCTTTAAGGTATTACATAAAATTTCAGATCATAAGAAAAGATTCGGATATCATATGTGCGTCGGCTGCGGGCGTTGTGAAAATGTCTGTCCGGAGTATATTTCCTATATCGAATGTCTTCAGAAACTGAAAGAAAAGGAGGGAAAGTAAGATGACGAATGAATATATTCCTTTCTTATCTAAGATAAAAGAAATCGTGAAGCATACAGAGACAGAATATACATTCCGTATGACATATGTGGGTGAAGTAAGACCGGGACAGTTTTTTGAAGTTTCTATTCCTAAATATGGTGAGGCACCGATTTCTGTCAGTGGTATAGGAGAAGATTATGTTGATCTGACCATACGCAAGGTTGGCAAGGTGACCGGAGAGATTTTTGAACTGAATGAGGGAAGCTGTTTTTTTATGCGTGGCCCGTATGGAAACGGTTTTGAGAAGGAGAATTATCAGGGAAAAGAACTGATCGTGGTAGCTGGTGGAACAGGAGTATCTCCTGTGAGAGGAGTGATCAGTTACTTCGGTGAGCATCCGGATGAAGTGAAAAAATTACATACGATCCTTGGGTTTAAATCGCCGTCAGATATTTTGTTCCGTGAGGATCTGAAGATTTGGGAACAGCAGATGGAGCTGATCCTGACGGTGGATTCCGCTGATGACGATTCTTATAGGACAGGACTTGTTACAAAATATATTCCGGAACTTGAGCTTGATAATATCCATGAGACTGCAGCTATTGTTGTCGGACCACCGGTTATGATGAAATTTGCAGTAGCAGAGCTTTTAAAGCTGGGAATGAAGGAAGAACAAATCTGGATATCTCAGGAGAGAAAAATGTGCTGTGGACTTGGTAAATGCGGGCATTGTCGAATGAATGATACATATATTTGTCTGGATGGTCCGGTATTCTGTTATTCAGAAGGCAAAAAACTGTTTGATTAGGGGAGAAAATCGTAATGGATATCAATACAAAGAAACTAAAGAAAAATGCCTTCCGTGTATCAAAGGTCCGTGGGCTTACGGCTTCCAGAGTTCGTGTTCCGGGAGGGTGCTGTAATGCAGACGTTATGCAGCAGGTGGTGGATATTGCCAGAAAATATGGAAACGGACAGATCCATGTTACCACTCGTCAGGGATTCGAAATTGAAGGAATCCATATGGAAGATATGGATAAAGTTAATGAGATGCTTCAACCGATCATTGATAATCTTCAGATCAATCAAAATGAGGCAGGTACCGGGTATTCAGCATCAGGAACCAGAAATGTCTGTGCATGTATCGGAAACAGAGTCTGTCCTTTTGGAAATTATAATACAGCAGCTTTTGCGAAGAGAATCGAAAAGGCTATATTTCCTAATGATCTTCATTTTAAAATTGCACTTACAGGTTGTGCCAATGACTGTATCAAAGCAAGAATGCACGATTTTGGAATTATTGGTATGACAGAGCCACAATATGCCCCTGATCGTTGTGTATCCTGTGGCGCCTGTGTAAAAGGCTGTGATAAGCTTTCGGTGGATGCGTTAAAGATGGATAATTACAGAATCGTGCGCAATGAAGAAAAATGCGTAGGCTGTGGAGTATGTGTGACAAAATGTCCTACCAGAGCATGGACCAGAAGTGAAAAAAAATATTATCGTTTGACACTTATGGGACGAACTGGAAAGAAAAATCCACGTCTGGGAGAAGATTTTTTGATCTGGGCAGATGAAGACACTATCGTCAAGGTTATCCTGAACACCTATAAATTTGTAAAAAAATATATTGATCCAAATGCGCCTGGCGGCAAGGAACATGTGGGATATATTATTGACCGTGTAGGGTTTGCAGAATATAAAAGGTGGGCGTTGGATGGTGTAGTACTTCCGCAGGAAACGATAGTGAAAGATAATATTTACTGGAGCGGAATACATTACAGATAATTATAAATAAGATAATTCCAATATAAGGAATTTTGCAAAAGAAGGTTGAACGGAAAAAAATTGCCTGTCTAAAATGATGCTATTGTTATAAGCTTTCTTAAGTGATATACCGAATATACACAGGGAAAGAAACCATGTGAAATTACAGTTTTGTTTTCACATGGTTTCTTTTATATACAGAGGTTAGTTTACACTAACAGAAGAGGGCGGATTGCTTTTGCAACCGTCGATCTTTCTTTACCAGGAATCCACACGATGGTATTATGGTATGTATAAAGAACCTATAAAATCAGTTGTTGAGAAACAGGGAGGATAAAAATGATCATTAGAAAAGCAGAAGAAAAAGATATTCCGAGAATCCTGGAATTGTTAGGGCAGGTGCTGCAGATTCATGCAGATATAAGGCCTGATATTTTTATTCCAGCCACAACAAAATATAAGACAGACGAATTGGCAGAGCTTCTGAAAAACGAAGAAAAGCCAATATATGTTGCAGCAGATGAGGCTGATGTTTGTGTGGGGTATGCATTCTGTCAATTACAGGAGCAGCCTTTTTCAAACAATATGGTGCCGTTTAAGTCTTTTTTTATAGATGATCTGTGTGTCGATCAGGAGGCACGAGGTCAGCATATTGGGGAAAGCCTGTTTGAATATGTAAAAAACGAAGCAAAGCAGCTGGGATGCTATGAAGTAACATTGAATGTATGGGCAGGAAATATTTCAGCAGAAAAATTTTATGAGAAAATGGGAATGCGGACAAAAGAAAGGCAGATGGAATACATATTATAAGGCGGTTCGCCTGTTTAGGGAAAATTTATTTCATAAAGTGCGGCATCTGCACAGCACATGAGCTGTGAACGGCTGGATGCAAATGGAACCATATTAGAGAGAATACTGAAAAAACTCGCGGTTTTGTAAGGTATATGATATACTGTTCTCTATAAGTAAATATCTTATGGGAATTCACTGAGGACCTGAGTAGTGCTGCAAAACCGGTCCTGGACAGATGAGAATTTCCTTCCACTCAATGACAGGATGGAGCTGTATTTTGAGGACTTCGATATGGACGGATTGCCTGCGAAAGATGAGTCAGTCAGGCATTTTGTCAGATATGCCACAGGATTATAAATTCTAAAAACTAAGGAAGAACTGTTGTATGTTAAATAAAAAAGATTTCTTGAAATATGCATCAAAATTAGCATTTCCGATCATGATCCAAAATCTGATCGGAACACTGGTAAATGTTGCTGATACCGTAATGCTGGGATATGTAAGCCAGACTGCCATGTCGGCTTCGTCCCTTGCCAACCAGTATACATTTATTCTTTTCTGTTTATATTACGGCATGGCCACAGGTACCTCGGTTTTGTGTGCTCAGTACTGGGGAAAGGGGGATAAAAAGACAGTAGAAAAGATTCTCGGCCTGGCAGAGAGGATCTCGCTGATCGTTTCTCTTGTATTTTTCGTTATCTCTTTTTCCATGCCGACTACGATTATGAAGATTTTCACAAACAGTCCGGATACTATTGCTGCCGGCAGTGAATATTTGAAGGTAATCTCATTTTCCTTTATGTTTATGGGATTCTCTCAGGTTTTTATGAGTGCTCTTCGAAGTGTCGGAAAAATAATGCTGCCTTCTGTTACATACATTGTATCTCTTTGTGTCAATGTGCTTTGTAATGCCTCCTTTATCTTTGGATTGTTTGGACTTCCAAAGCTTGGCGTTACAGGTGTTGCCCTTGGTACTGTTATTGCCAGAATCGCAGAGGTATTGATTTGTCTCATCTATTCATTAAACAGCTCCGATGTCAGATTCCGGATAAAATATTTCTTTGCAAAATCAGGTATTCTGTTTCGGGACTTTATGAAAATTGCCTCTCCGGCTGTAATAAATGATGTTGTCTGGAGCTTTGCCAGCTCAGCATTTGCAGCGATTCTTGGCCACATTGGTGATGATATGGTTGCCGCAAATGCTGTTGCTGTTATGGTGGTAAACATTGGTGCTATCGCCTGTCGTGGCTTTGCCAACGCTACTACTATCATTATCAGCCAGGAGCTTGGTAAAGACCATAAGGATACAGCAAGAGAATATGGGAAACGTATGCTGAGAATAACAATTATCGTAAGTCTGATCGGATGTGCCGTTATCCTGGCAGTCCGCCCTATGATACTGGATTTCTACCGGGATAAACTGACAGAGAAAGCCATTTATTATCTTGGTATTTTTATAGTTATGACAACCTGGCGTCTTGTGGGAGAGGGTATCAATACCTGTCTTATATGTGGTTGCTTCAGAGGCGGTGGTGATTCCAGGTTCGGAATGATCGTGGATTCCATATTTATGTGGCTTGTTGCAGTTCCTCTTACTTTCCTTGCAGCATATGTTTTAAAACTGCCGCCTGTCTGGGTATATTTTATAATGACCCTAGATGAATTCGAAAAAATGCCTGTGGTGTTCATCCACTATTTCAGAAATAAATGGCTTACGAACATTACCAGAGATTTTGACTGATCATGTGGCTGCAGCTATCAGAAGCTATCAGAACTGTACAGATCATGTGCAGAAAGACTGTGGAACGAATGATCGATCTTCTGGAGAATGAATCTCAAATTGAGAAGAATGTGTGTTCTCTGTGAAATAGTTCGCAGATGTACTACAGATTATTAAAGGTGAATCAGATAAGTCCCCGGCGGAGCTGCAACAGGCATACGCAGGGGACTTTGTTTTATTTGGCAACTGGGAGTTTCTCAAAAGCATCAACCGGAAGAAGGTAGCGCATAGTGCAATTTCCTTTGTATTTTGGTGTATTTGGGTATTCTCCCAGAGGTACATATTTGTTTCCGTATTTGTATCCGGATTCGATCAGCTGCTGGAGTTTGTCCAGGGTCATGGTATATACGTCGGTTTTGTGCTCATCTTTATCTACGAAGATGATTTCATAATGGGACAGATCAATACCGGAACGGCAGGCGAATTCGATCATCAGGAAACAGAGGTCTTTGTTGAAGAGAAAGCTTGAACAGCCATAGGTCGGAACATGAATTGTACGACGGAGTTTTGATTTATCAGGGTCCTCATACGGCATATAGCTGTTTTTTCCGGAAATGGTATTGGTAAAGAGAGAGTTTTTACGAAGCATTGCCTGCATCAGTTTATCTTCCGTATAAATTGCACAGTCAGGATGTCCGATGATCCATGGGTTAGCTGAGTTTCGGTCGAATCGGAAAGGCATTTCTGAGTCGTAGAAGTGAAGCTGGCAGGAGGTGCCAATTTTGCCGGAAATTGCATTACAGATTGCCTGTTTGAGTTCTCTGTTTCCCTGCATTGATTCTTTATCTGTCTTATGCTGGTAGTAACTTGTCATAGGCCTGGAGATAGATTCATTTAACTGAACGGAAACGGCATATTCGCAGATTTTTCCGTTTTTGTTGATGCTGTTACCTTTTCGGATATCTAAGGTAACAATATCACCAAGACTAAGAGAGTGACAGCCAGGATCACTGGTAGAGAAGTTGATGTCGCCATGTTCGCGTCCCGGGTCTTCACATAATGAAATGTATCCAAAACCATGTTCTTTGTTTAAGTATTTAACTTTTCCTGTATATTTATCCATAATAAAATTCTCCTTTACTTTACATTATATTTTGTATTTTTTTGATCATTGATTTGTTGTAAACTAGTATGCTACATCTGTTAATTCGTTGTTTTTGGAACGGTTGTCTTTTGTATGGATAACCGGGGTTCTGTGTGTTATGGTATCAGCCGCCGAAGCGGAGACCAGTTCGAGATACAGAGGGTCTTCTTCCAGACTGTATTTCGTAACCTGCTGAGGTTTCTGGCCTCTGACGAAAAGCAGAGCGGCATCAATTGGAAGTGTGAGGATAGTGTCTGCGGTTTTGTTTGCTTTTACGGCGATGTAGCGGGCGGTTTCCACATCCTGTCCGCCAAGGTACAGGCAGGAATCGCAGTTATTGATGATGGTCATGGCACGGTCTTTTCCATACATGGAGTCAAGCTGTGAAAGACTCTGAAGGATAAGGCTTACATAGATTTCTCTGGAGCGGATGACAGAGATGACCTTATCAAAATCAGGGATTACTGCATTGGATGCAAAGTCATCCATGATAAACCGTACCGGAACCTTAAGTCGTCCATCAGGAGAGCAATCTGCGCTGTCACAAAGCTCATGAAGGGCCTGAGAGTAAAGCAGATTCAGCAGTTTATCGTTGGAACGATCGGTATCGCTCACATTGATGAACAGGGCGATTTTTCGACGGCCCAGGGAACGGAAGTCCACCTGATGTGGATTGGAGAACATTTTGAGTGCTCCTTTTGAGGTATAGGAACTGAGCTTTTCTCCTACGAACATGCGGATGCAGGCGTGGGTTTTGTCAGCAGAATCCGTGCCTTTGTAGAGCTTCCATTTCTGCAGGGCATAGCTTTCCGGAAATGCGTCACCCCATTCGGTTATCAGCGATTTGAACATGGATTTTGCCATAAATTCCTGAATCTCTGCCACGGAGCCAAGGTGCTTTTCGTTCTCAGGAAGTGCTTCCATGACATAGGCGATCAGTGTTGCCATAAACATTCTTGCCGAATAATCCCAGAACGGATCTCTGTCACATTCGATAGGGCAGAGATATTCTGCAAGCATTTCGATGTCCTGTGTATTGTAAGGATAGGACTGGTCTGTGTAACGTTCTATGCAGGAGAGAGGGTTATATCCCATGGGAGACTGATCCATTTTTGCAAAGTTCAGGTTCCAGACTTCATAACCCTCCTTTTTCAGATGTGGAGACAGCCTTCGGGAAAGGGTATTTTTTGTGTCTACGATGACCATGCTTTCGTTGGAATGGAGGATATTGGGTATTACATATCCTCTGGTTTTTCCGGCGCCGCTGACGCCGATTATCAGGTCATTGTTGTTGAGGCCTGTCTGCCAGGTATTGTTGTTTATGTAGCGGCCCTGTGCCAGGATACGGTGATTATCGTTCAGAGTAGTGCTTACCGGTTTCATAAGAGTTGTAGTTTTATTAGTCATTGTTCTGATCTCCTTTTTCTTCTGATGATTTTGTTGTGGATTTTGTTTCTGTTGTTTTAATGATCGTGTCTGCCAGGCCGTAATCGACTGCTTCTGAGGCAGTAAACCAGGTATCTTGAGCTGTTTTTTCGTAGATTTCCTCCAGTGTTTTGCCGGTGTGCCGGGCCAGAAGTTCTCCAAGTATCTGTCTGGTTTCCATGAGGGAATCTATTTTTGTATGCAGAAGCGTTGCGCTTCCGGTCAGCCCCTGACCTGCGATCAGAGGATCGTGGATCATTATTTTTGAATGGGGAAAAATCTCTCTGGTGTCACCAGCCGTGAACAGCAGTGCTCCGAAGCTGGCAGCAGTTCCCATACACACAGTGCGTATCGGGCAGGGTATGGTCTGCATGATGTCATAGAGAGCCAGTCCGTCAGCGACAGATCCTCCGGGACTGTTTATATAAAGAGTGATTTCTGCTTCCGGATCCTGGGCTGCAAGGTACTGGAGCTGCAGGATCAGGCTGCCGGCAGAGTCTGCGTCTATTTCTCCGAGGCAGTAGATTTCCCTTTGAGAGAGAAGGTCGTCCAGTACGGAGAGATGGAAGTAGCCGTCGCTGGTTTCTTTGATGATCTGTGGCATATTGTAAGGGTTCATTTTCATAGTGATATTCCTTTCTTTTGTTTGTTGAATTTGAGTTGTTACAAGTCTTCACCCGCTAACCCCGCAGGGGTTTTATTTGATTTTGTTGAAATCTTTTTTTATCAGTGCAGAATATACCTGTGCCATAGGATAAATGAAGAGTGCATAAAGGCCCTGTTCAAAATAGGTTCGGTCAAAATCTCCACAGGCATAGTATTCCAGGATAGTGGCATCCTGACCATAGCCGCTGTGGGACTGTTCCAGTCTGTTGTAAAGATTTCTTGTTGGAGTTATTTTTGTCAGAGACATACTTTTCAGGCACTCAAAGTAGTCACAGAATGTTGTATTGTTCAGAAACAGGCAGAATGAATATCCAAGTTCTGAAGGAATCATGGCAGGAGGAGTATTTGCCATATTGTAACAGTAGAATTTGGCCTTGTATTCCTTGGAGCTTTCTATACGTTGTATCCGTTCCTGAAGAGGGATCCTCTGTTTTTCACCATAGACGATATGGGTAGAACGGCAATGATTTACATATCTCCAGGCAGACTTCTGAAGCAGATCCTCTGGTGTATGGATTGAGCCATGAAACGGATCACCAGGGTCATAAACAGCCATATCGAAGATATCCAGAAATGGCTGATAGACAGCATTCAGAAGTTGCTTCCGAATGATCGCCTCTTCTCCTGTTGTAATACGTGCGGATGGCGACATTCCTGTCTGTTCTGCAACAAACTGAAATGCCATTCCTGTTGGGATTTCCGGAAAATTCCACTTTTGTTTGTGATTGGTAAATTCTTCCATTACAGAGGCATATTCTTCCGGATGGCAGAACATGAAATCCGAAAATGGCATCAGGACGATCTTTTCTATGATGTTGCAGATCGCCAGAGGTTCTGTTGTATGAGCGTTACGGATATTCTTTTTTCGCTGTTTGAGTGGAGTCTGTGTCAGAGTTATAGTTTTGTTGTTCATAGAGTTTCTCCTTTTCTGTTGAATTTTTTTTGTTGATTTTAATGTGTTGCGTACCATACCATATGCAGACAGCGCGAAACTGTTTTTTACAGAAGACTTTTACATCATCATCACTTTGTATCACATATAGGAGTTATGGAAAATTATGAAGTACAATAAATAAAATCAATAATCAAGAAAGGAATTTGATATGTATTGATTTTCAGTTCCTGTTGTCTGCATATGGTGTGGTACGCTTTATTCAGTTTTTTATTATCATTGTTTCTCCCGACAGAGCAGCTGCGCTGCGATTTAGCTTTTTGTGTTTTCTGTTCTGTTGGGATTTTTGTTGTAAAAGGGCAATGCAATGCCACAGCAGCAGGGACCGACGTGTCCGACTTCTTCACATACTGCGGATACCAATATCTGTACAGACAGCTTTTACCTGTGAGTTAAAGTGAGCGAAAGCGGGCCGAAGTGCCCTTTTTTGTTGAAAGAGAAAATTTAATGAAAAATCAAACACATTGTTTTATTTTTGTTGTTCAGGATTTTCACTGTCTGTATATGATAATTTTGCAGGTACATCTCTATTGGATCATTGCATTACCTGTTTTACATTCTGTCTCCCGTCCGAGCAGCCTGGCTGCGTTAACTTTTTTGTTGGGAGTTTTGTTGTAATTCTGTTGTAATGCAATGTGGCCGCAGCCGGAACCGGTCTGCCTTTTTTCTGTTAGCTTCTTTGTTGATTCTGTTGGAAAACGCAGATGCCGGTAGTATATTTTCACCTCCTTGAAGCGGCAGGCAGCCAATGCATTATTAAGATTTACATTTTAACTCCCGTTAAAGCAGCTCTGCTGCTTTTGTATGTTTTGATTTTGTTGTTTTATTTTGTTGAAGGTTTTTTCATCAGAGATAATTTAATAAGTAAAATTTACATATCAAAACATACACACTATGAAATATGCAATAAAATATATGGAATAGATTTGAAAAATTAAAGAATAAAGCGGATATTTACGACTATGCATCAAATTTCACGGATATTATTGAATCATTAATTATTACAATTTATTCATTAAATAATTGATATTAAATCATTGTAAACTAAAAATACAAACAGATATTTTCTATAATATATAAATTAAAAACAACATTTTGGTAGAAATATATCCGAAATAATTGCAATCGAAAATGAACAAATATATAATGGATGAAAAAGCACAGAAATGGAGAGAACAGGCATAGATGTATAGAGAAGTACTTGAGTATATCCGTGAGCTTGGGGAAGAGAGAGATTTGTCACCGGACAGACAGGGAGAAGTCCGCGAATGTATGGACGGTATTGCGAAAGAAATATGCGGAATATATGGACTTACTATGGGGAAAAGTGAAAAGGGTAAAAGAGAAAAAAATTATTCTTTTCATGGAACTTATCAGTGTGTAGCAAGATATTTAACTGCGGACACAGAATCAGGTATATGCATTGGAATTTACGGTGAAAGAAGTCTTGAGAAGAAATCACGCTATTGTATCTGTATAGGAACGGCACATGCATTTCTGCACAGTAAGAAGGAAACAAATGAAGAAGAGAGAGAAAGACTGAAAAAAAACAGAAAACAGTATTATAGTTTTATAGATATGAAACTTCGAGATGGACTGTGCTATACGTATAAAAATATGTATGGAAGCGGTGATGAAGATATAAAAACTAAGGATCCAAGAACTATTTTTGTCCACAAAGAGAAAGAACTTAAAAATAAAGATGAAAATATTATAAGAGAATTTGTAAAGGAAAAAACGGATACTGTAAAAGATAATGATGATGATATTGAACCATGTTATCTGATAGAAGCAGAAACAGAAGATGGAAAACTTCGGACAGAAGAAGAGCTTAAAGCAGAGGTAATAAAGGGGGTAGGTCTTTTAATGCCATACTATAAACATATTATGGATTATCCAGAAATAGTGAAAAATATGATTCTCTACGGACCTCCTGGAACAGGAAAAACATACATAACTGCTACATATGCAGTATTGATCTGTGGCTGGTATACTCTGGATACACTGAAAAATATGAATCACAGCAAAATCATGGAAATCTATCATGAACTGGAACAGGAAGGAAGAATCGGTTTTACCACCTTCCATCAGTCTTACGGATATGAGGATTTCATAGAGGGAATCCGTCCGGTGCTGGATAAAGAAAAAACGGATGCACAGAACCAGTCTGAAGAACAAAAGTCAGAGAAATCCCGTAATCTGGAATATACCATGGAAGCGGGCGTTTTCAAAGCATTTTGCGAAAAAGCAGAAAAAAGCAAAAAACCTTACGTTTTTATTATTGATGAGATCAACAGAGGAAATATTTCCCGTATTTTCGGCGAGCTGATCACACTGATCGAGGAATCAAAAAGAAAGGGAGAAGCGGATGAGAGAAGTGTGATCCTTCCATATTCCGGGCTTCCGTTCAGTGTTCCTTCTAACGTATATATTATCGGAACAATGAACACGGCAGACCGTTCTATTGCACTTCTGGATACTGCATTACGCAGACGTTTTTCCTTCGTGGAGATGATGCCGGATACAGAGGTGCTGAAAGATATAAAGATAGAAGTGCCAGAAATGCCGGATACAGTTGATAAGAAAGCGGGCAAAAGCACCATAGATATACAGAAACTACTGGAAATCATCAATCAGAGGATAGAGGTTCTATATGACCGTGAGCATACCATCGGACATGCTTATTTTTGCGGCCTTAAGAAAACTGCAACTCTGGATGGATTAAAAAATGTTTTCAAAAAATCTGTACTTCCGCTTCTTCAGGAGTATTTCTTTGATGATTACGAGAAGATCGCAATGGTGCTGGGTGATAATCAGAAAAGGAACCGCAATTACAAATTTATAGTAGAAGACAACGGAAAAGATATACATACCTTATTTGGAAAAGAACTGGAAACGGATATGCTAGATATGCTTCAGCGTAAGAAATACATGATCAATGAGAAGGCTTTTGACTATGCAGAAAGTTATATCCAGATCTATGAACCATCCCGGAAGAATTGATGACAGAGCGTGAAACGTTATGAAAAAACGAGTAAAAACTGTAAAAGAATATGACGAGATCTGCAGTGAAAAAGCAGAAGTATATGTTTTTCTTCCGGAGAAAGATATGGACTGCCTGGTAGAATATGTGCAGACTCTGGAAAAAACTCTGAGAAAAAAAGAGGAAGCTCCGGCAACGATCCAGTATAAATACAGTTATGAAAAAAAGTGTTCCATCCCGGTTGTCAAAATCCAGAAGTATGTAGGAGAGCTGGAACTGAAAAGCGGACTGCGGCTTCAGATTCTGCCAAAGATTTATTTTGGCGGCAGTGAGGACCGGACGAAACAGATCTATCTGGAGATGCTTAAGAACACCTACAGGTTAAAGGAAAAAGCGATGAACCAGATTTCTCTTGGAACGGGGGATATGGAACTCTTTGAGGCCTATATCCGGATGTATCTTGATGAGGCACAGATGCTGGTGAAACGGGGACTTCGTTCTGCATATGAAGAAAAAACGGATAACCTCAGATGCTTTCGCGGAAAGCTCCAGGTGGCGGGGCATATCCGGCGAAATATCGCACATAAAGAGAGATTCTATGTAACGTATGAGGAATTTACAAAGAACCGTCCGGAGAACCGACTGATAAAAGCTACGTTAAAGAAATTGCAGAAAGTTACCACAGACGAGCAGAATAAACAGGATGCCAGAGAACTTCTGCTGTTTTTTGACGGGATACAGGAATCCATGGATTACCCCCAGGATCTTGCACGGATAAGGATTGACCGGAATTCCAGAGAATATGAGAAGATCATGAAGTGGACGGAAGTGATCTTACAGGGAAACAGCTTCCTGAATTTTTCTGATGGGATCAAAGCCAGATCCATATTATTTGCCATGGACGAAGTTTTTGAGAATTATGTGGCATGCCAGATTAAAAAATATTTCAGAGAAAACTGGGAGGTATCTTCCCAGGATAAAAATTATTATCTGTTTGAAAAACCACGGGATTTTCAGCTGAGACCGGATATTGTAATGAAAAAAGGAGAAGGAAACAGACCGATAATCCTTGATACAAAATGGAAAAGTCTTCCCGATATGAAGAACGAAGGATGGAGTGCCTTCAACGAAAAAGCCAGAAATGATATTTATCAGATGGTTACATATGCAAGCCGTTACGAGGCAGAGGAAATCTGGCTTCTCTATCCGAAAGCAAAGTATTCATACCAGTATGAAGGAATCAGGGACCGTTTTGAAACGAAGATTTACGGTCATACACTGGTGATCCATCTGTTTTTTATTGATCTGGAAAATATGGAAGAGTCTATGAAACGTTTATCTCAGGGACTTGAAAGCAAAATGGCCGGGGAGGTGAAGAAGTATGAGTGAACAGGCAGCCGGAAATTTTATTTCTGTTTCAGAGAGACTGAAACAGTTTAAACCGGCCAGTGGAAGAAGAACCGTAAAGCATTATCCTACCGGGATCAAAAAGCTGGATCAGATGCTTGGCGGCGGACTTTATGCAGGCCTTACTTTTCTTGGCGCAAGACCGGGAATGGGAAAGAGTACCTTTGCACTGCAGATCGCTTCGGAAATTGCAGCAGCTGGTTCGCCGGTACTGTTTTATTCCCTGGAAATGCCATCGGTCCGTATGGAGGCAAAAATATTAAACCGTGCCATTCATATGCGATATCCGAACAGCTCCCTGACCGCAGACTGGTTTTTAAGGGAAGAAAACAATACAGGAAAACAGAAAGACTGGAAGCTGGTAGAAAAGGTGGGAAAAGAGATCAGCGGCAGTTTTGACAAGATGTACATAAAAGAGCGTAAAAAGCTTTCTGTTTCGGGTCGGGATATCGTTCAGGATGTGGAAATGTTCATGAACGAAAAGAAAGAAAAGCCGGTAGTTTTTGTAGATTATCTGCAGATCCTTTCTTCCTGCACTGGAAACAGGAACGCTACAGAACGGCAGAAAAATGACGAGAATATCAATGAGCTCAGCGGCCTTTCCAACAAGTATGATCTGGCAGTTTTTGTGATCAGTTCCCTGAACAGAGAGTCTTACCGGGAGGAACAGCGATCTCTGAGAATGGATTCTTTTAAGGAGACGGGAGGAATCGAGTACTCTGCAAGCGTGATCCTGGGACTTCAGCCAAGAAATATCCGACAGCCCAAATTTAATTACGAACAGGAAATGTCGAAAGAGATCCGGGAGCAGGAGATTGTTTTTTTGAAACAGAGATATGGCATATCAGGAATGAAGGCGAATGTGAGTGTGGATTTCCATGCGGCGAAGGACCTTTACACAGAAAAAGGAGCGTCCGGAAAAAAATCAGCCCCAAATGTTTCACGTGAAACAAAAACGGATAAGAAAAATACGGAGAATGCAAATGCTTTACCGAAAAAGAGCGAGAGCGCTTCAGAAGCTGCAGTACCGCAGGATGTGAAAGTCAATGCAGATTCACTGAAAAACACAGAAACACAAGCTCCGGAAGCAGAACGCCCACAAACTCAAAATACAAATCTGGAATATCCGGATGATCCAAGAGCACGTCTGGCAGAAGAATTTCGAAGTCTCCTGTAATATTCCGGGAATCGCAACAGAAGAGAGGAAAGAATAACCATGAAAATACCTGATAATATTTACATGAACATATGCAAAGTATTTCAGGAAATATACAAAAATAAATTTGAACTGAATGAGCTGAATATTGCAGAGGTAGGCAGCCGCGGAAAAAATATGACATGCAGATACCGCATTACCGTTCCGGAAGAAATGGAGAGCGTGACATTTTCCTACTATGATGCGGTTGTTTATGATGCGGTCTACACCCTGTACAGAGCAAACTGTTCCAAATTCACCCTGACAGATTTACTCCGGGTAATGTCCGGAGACGAGAAAGTGCGGTTTTACTGTACAAAAGGCAAGATACAGAAAAGAGAGCAGAGGCTTCGAGATTCCCTGGAAAAGCTTCGGAATACAACCATCGCCATCGATTACAGTGAAGAGGTCCAGATGCGGGAATTGAAAGATGACAAAGGAAAGCCACTGGAAGGTTTTGTAGCAGATTATCTGATTCCCGTAGCAGTGGAAAAAAACGGAAAAGCATACTGGTTTCTGGAAGGAAGGGAGCTTCCGGTTTATAAATATGCGGAAGATATCGGGCAGATGATCAGCGTGTCCCGGGAACTGCTTGATCCGGCAGCTCTCCTTAAAACAATGTTTCCGGATCAGGAATTTCAGGATAGCGAAGAAGGGAGAAAACTTCTGGAGAACGTAAAGTTTTCAAGTACAGATGAGATGATACTTCTGAAAAGAATTCTGATCCAGCGTCTTGAGATCATGAGAAACTCCAGAAATAATGCAGATGGCAGGCGAATTCGCTACTATGCCATGAAAGCAGATGAGGGAATCCTGCCCATGGCAGATATCCGCAGGGAAAATTTTGAGCAGGATGTCCGATTTGTCAGCGACCGGGGAAAAGTACGGTTCGAGAGCCGGGGCTGGAAGAATAAAGTACATGCGGTAAACAAAAAACTGTGCGCGATCCTGGATATCTACAAAAAATGCGGTTATGTGACAGAATACGAGCTTTTACGAAATGAACCGAGATCTCTGGTGAGAGGAGTGGAGATCCTGGGAGAGATCAAAAAGGTAGAACTTAGAAAAAAACGGGAAACGGAAACATCTGCGGAAAAAACTGCAGAAGAGAAATGATTTGTGTTATAATCTCCACAGCAAACAAAAGAAAGGAGACGGGAAAGGGCGGAGTGTGTAAGGGAAAACACTCCACAGAGTAACTGAAAACAGTATAAGATAAACAAAGGAGTAAAAATGAGCGAAAAAACAAAACCCCAGGTAACTGCGGCAGATGACGATTATTCCATGGAAGCAGTGCCGGAAAGTGCGAGAAAAGGTTTCCGCAGCATGTTTTTTGTAATGCTGGGATTTACTTTCTTTTCCGCAAGCATGAGTGTCGGCGCGAAACTTGGAAACGGACTGGATCTGAACGGATTTGCGGCAGCCTGCGTTATTGGCGGCGTGATCCTGTCTGCATACTGCGGAATTCTTGCGTACATTGGTTCTGATACAGGAATGAGCATGGATCTTCTGTGCAGAAGAGCTTTTGGAAAAAAAGGTTCTTATCTTTCATCACTGGTACTTGGCCTCACACAGATCGGATGGTTTGGTGTCGGTGTTGCCATGTTTTCCATTCCAACTGCAGAATTACTGGGAATCAATAAATGGGTTCTGACAATTGTGGCAGGTCTTCTGATGACCATTACCGCAGCCACAGGAATGAAAGCGCTGGAGATCGTAAGTACGATTTCCGTACCGCTGATCGTGATCCTGGGAGTATATTCCATGGTGACGGCAGCAGCAGACGGCGGTGGCCTGGCAGCAGTATTTAACCAGTCTGTGGGATCGATTACTTTATTTACCGGTGTCGGATATGTAATCGGATCTTTTATTTCCGGTGGTACGGCAACACCGAACTTTATTCGTTTTGCGAAGAATAACAAGGTTGCTGTATGGACAACTGTGATCGCATTTTTCCTTGGAAATACCCTGATGTTCTGTTTCGGAGCTATCGGTGGTGCGTTCACAGGAAAAGATGATATCTTTTATGTTATGATAGCACAGGGACTTGCGATTCCGGCGATCATTGTGCTGGGAGCCAATATCTGGACAACCAACAACAACGCACTGTACACCGGCGGACTTGCAATCTCAAATATCACCAATGCAAGAATGAAGATTGCTACCTGTATTTCCGGTGTGATCGGAACCGCACTTGCGATCTGGTTATACTATAATTTTACAGGATGGCTGAATATCCTCAACTGTGCCCTGCCACCTATCGGCATCACAGTAATTCTGGACTTCTTCCTCCGACGTGACAAATATAAAGAAAAAAATGTACCGCTGCAGACAGCCAACTGGTTTAATCTGGCAGGTGTTGTGGCAGGTGCGGTGGCAGCCAATCTGATTCATGCAGGAATCGCGGCAGTAAATGCCATGGTAGTGGCAGCAGTATTCTATCTGATCGGATTTGTGGCAACAAAACAGAAATAACCTTCAAAAACCGGCGAATGTATATTTTTGCGAACAGCTATTGAAATGATCGTAGATAATGAGCTATAATTGCTATAGAAAATAACTATGATCATAAAAGGCAAAACAGCTGAAAGACTGTGACGCAAAGCTATAGGGCCTGTAAAATGGCAGCCAGTTGCATAGATTTAAATGTAAACATGCACTATAGTACAACGTAAAGATACTATAGGGCATGTTTTTTATGCTCTGCGTTTATCAGCAGAGCATCAGCTAGGAGCAGAAATGTAGAAAATAAAATACGATAAAATACGAAAATTAGATAAAATCGTATTCCTTGCGCTGGGGCTTATTCTGATGGCTTTGGTTATCCAGATGGCTATTTTGAACTGGATCAACAACAAAAATACGGCGAAAATGTCAGAGGTACTGTTGGACCGGGTAGTCAATGTAATTGAGAAGAACGAAGATAACGAGAAAAATATGATTACGTCGCTGAAAGAGGACTATATTGTACGTGCCAAAGCAGTTGCCTATATTATCAATGCGAATCCGGATGCTGAGAAAAATGTAGATGAGCTGAAAAAGATTGCGGATCTTATGTCTGTAGACGAAATTCATCTGTTTGATACTACGGGAAAAATCTACAGCGGTACCATACCGGAATATTACGGCTACAATTTTGATTCTGGAGATCAGATGGAATATTTTAAGCCAATGCTGGAAGACAAAACGCTTACTATGTGCCAGGATGTCACACCGAATACTTCCGAGGGAAAAAAGATGATGTATGCCATCACCTGGGATGAAACCGGTACCCGTATGGTTCAGGTTGGGATTGAACCGGTGCGGTTGCTGAATGAAGTAAAGCAGAATGAGATTTCTTCTATCGTAGAGAATATGCCTGAACCGGAGAGCCTACAAGGATGATCTGAACGGAATGTCCCTTGCATCGGAGTTTGTCTATGCTGCTCTGGATGTAAATGGATTGAAAGGGATAAATGATACACTGGGACATAATGCCGGTGACGAGCTGATTCAGGGCGCAGCGGGTATGGATGCACATATTACAAAGCCGGTCAATGAAAGTAAATTAAAAGAATGCATGGTGCGGCTGCTTGCAAGCAGGTAAGATATAAAAAACATAATGTTTCACGTGAAACATATAAAAGAAGTTCGGAGAAATCCGGGCTTCTTTTTTGCTCAGAGAGGTCAGGTAGCGGAGTGGATTATGAATGTGGTATAATAAAATAAATCATCAGCAAAACAGAACAGAAGGGAGAAAAATTATGAGCAAAATTGTAAATATCACATCAAGAGAAGATAAGGATCAGAAACTGCAGGATATTGCCAATTCACTGGAAGAGCTGAAAGACGTTATGGCAGAAGTCATTGATGCATATGAGGAAGATCATGCAGACAGCCGGAAAATGGATACGCTGACAGAAGCGCTGGACGCACTGGAAGATGCTTACGAGGCAGTGAATGATGTGCTGTTGGATGAATTATAAAGAGGGCGGCCTGAATTATGCAGTATAAAGTAATCAGAATCGAAGAGGATATGGATTTTGGATGCGAAGAACGGCAGCCTGGAGAAAGGCTTATGTCGGTGGTGATACTGGAAAGTGAAGATGGACGGGAAATCAGTCTGAAGCATGATGATGAACGTTTGTATGAAAGAGATATCAACGAAGGAGATATCGTTACGCTGGATGAAAATCGTGAGATCTGGAAAGTTCAGGCATGAAAACGTTTGCAAAAAAATGCTGATGGATATTCTTGACAGTTCCGGTAGGAAAAAGTAAAGTATAACGTGGAAATGAATGAAAGGAAATATCTGAGGCATGAAGAAAAAAGCATTTAAAGCAGCCTTTCCGTATACGTTGCCTATCTGTGTGGGCTTTCTTTTTCTGGGAATGTCGTATGGATTTATGATGCGAAGCAAGGGATTTTCCTTTGTATATCCGTTGTGCATGAGCTTTTTTATTTACGCAGGTTCCATGGAATTTGTTACGGCAAATCTGCTTTTGTCAGCGTTTAATCCGGTGTATGCATTCTTTTTGACATTGATGGTAAATGCAAGACATCTGTTTTATGGAATTTCCATGCTGGAGAAATATAAGAATACAGGATGGAAGAAGTTTTATCTTATTTTTGGAATGTGTGACGAGTCATTTACGGTCAACTGTACCGTAGATCCTCCGGAAGATGTGGACAGAGGATGGTTTATGTTCTTTGTCAATGCACTGAATCAGTTTTACTGGGTGGCTGGTGCGACTTCCGGTGCACTTCTGGGGTATGTGATCCATTTCAATACAAAAGGCATTGATTTTGTTATGACTGCGCTGTTTGTAGTTATGTTTATCAATCAGTGGGAAGAGGCAGAAGATCATAAACCTGCACTGGTAGGTGTTGTATGCTCTGTAATCTGCCTGATACTCTTTGGAAGTGATAGTTTTATCCTTCCGGCAATGGCATCCATTATTTTATGCTTCCTGGGAATGAAGAAGTATGGGGAGAAAAGAAAAAAAGAGTGTATACAGGAGGGATAAAGAATGACTATGACAATAACGCAGCAGATTATAACCGTTGCTGTAGTAGTTCTGGGAACTATGACAACGCGATTTCTGCCGTTTATCATATTTCCGGAAGGAAAAGAACCACTGGCTGTGATTACCTATCTGGGAAAAGTATTGCCTTATGCAGTGATTGGATTGCTGGTAGTGTTCTGCTTAAAAGATGTGCCGGAAAGTACTCACTTTGGATTGCCGGAATTGATTGCCATTCTGTTTATTGTGGTGTTACATAAATGGAAGAAGAGCACGCTGCTCAGCATAGGCGGTGGCACGGTACTTTATATGGTTCTGGTGCAGACAATATTTGGGTAATCCGGAATCCGCAGAAATTATAACGATGATAAGATATGAGATAATGTATGGAAAATATGTTATTTCATGTCTTTTTTTGTTTAAATGGCAAATTGAGATGATATCTGCTGGTTCCAGGTGTCTGAAATACCGGTGGTTGGGTAAAAAATGATAGTGTACGCATTGTGCGTACAAATGTATTTTTGACTTACTGAAATATACGAGGATTTTTGCTCTTTTTTATTACTTTTTAATCGAATGCGGATTACGAATATCCGCTTGACCTAAATTAAGGAAGTCCCCTGCGGGGGTGTGAAAAGCAATAATGGTGTATTTTTCGGATGTTGTTTCGGGCACCGTTCCGGGTGCATGTTACGGAAATAACAAAAATGAGTATCTTTTGCAATAATATTGAATAAAAAAGCAGAAAGATGGGACATGAATTTACACCATAAACACGACTGTTACAAGAGTTTACATAGTGTATCTGAAATATCATAAAATGTGAATAAATTAACACATATTCTTGCGGATATACTCAAAATATAACCATACTATATTGACAAAGACAAAAAGAAATGATAATATGTGACCAGAACGAAATGAGAACGACAGAAATTTATGTAATGAAAAAATAAAAGATAAACACGAAAGGGGTATCTTGAAAATGGCTGAGATTAAGAAAATGGGTTACTGTGTAAACGGTGAGTGGAAAGAGTCAAAAGCAGAGAAATACATGGATGTTACAGATTCCAGTACAGGTGAGGTAATCGCACAGGTTCCTTGCTGTACACCAGATGAAGTAGAAGAGGCAATTGCTTCCGCACAGGCTGCATTCCCGGAATGGTCCTCACTTTCTCTTGCAAAGAGACAGCAGTATATGTTCAGATGGAGAGACGTTCTTTATGCTCATAAAGAAGAACTTTCCGTACTTTGCGCAAAAGAGCTTGGAAAGAACATCAAAGAGGCAAGAGGAGATGTTCAAAAAGCGATCGAGCCTACAGAAGAGGCATGTGCACTTCCGACAATGATCCAGGGCGATGCTGCAATGCAGGTAACTACAGGATATGACACAGCTACATATCGTAAACCACTTGGAGTAACTGCTGGTATTGTTCCGATGAACTTCCCTGCAATGATCCCATGGGGCTGGATGGTTCCGCTTTCCATCGCATGTGGAAATACAGTAGTACTGAAAGCAAGCTCTCAGACACCGCTGACAGCTATGAGAATCATGGAGCTGTTCTATACAGAGGGTGGATTCCCGAAAGGTGTTGTAAACCTTGTAACATGCAGCCGTGTAGAGGCTGATATCCTTCTTACAGATGAGAGAGTAAAGGCTGTTACATTTGTAGGTACAACAGGTGTTGGTAAACAGGTATATTCCAAAGCAGCAGCTCATGGCAAACGTGTTCAGGCACAGTGTGAGGCAAAGAACCATGCACTTGTACTTGAGGACTGCAACCTTGAGGCTACTGTTAATGCGATCATCAACTCCACATATGGATGCGCCGGTATGAGATGTATGGCTCTTCCGGTTGTATGCGTGCAGGAGAGTATTGCAGATGAGTTTGTTTCCCTCCTTAAGAAAAAAGCAGAAGCCATGAAACTTGGATGTGCATATGATGAAGCTACAGATCTCGGTCCTGTAGTAAATGCAGGCCATAAGGAGAAGATCTGCAACTGGATCCAGAAAGGTATCGATGAGGGCGCAGAGCTTGTACTTGACGGACGTAATGTAGTAGTTCCGGGATATGAGAACGGATTCTTCGTAGGACCGACAATCCTTGATCATGTAACACCTGAGATGACAGTAGGAAACCGCGAGATCTTCGGACCGGTAACCTGCATCAAACGAGTAAAAGATTATGAGGAAGGTATTGCGATCATGAATGCCAACCCATTTGCAAACGGTTCCTGTATCTTTACACAGAGCGGATATTACAGCCGTAAATTCGCTATGGAGACAGACGGCGGTATGGTAGGAATCAATGTAGGTATCCCGGTTCCGACCGCATACTTCCCATTCTCCGGAAATAAAGATTCCTTCTTCGGTGATCTGCATGTTCTCGGAAAAGACGGATATCGTTTCTTCACAAGAGCAAAAACAGTTACAACACACTGGTTCGATGAAGCTGCCGGAAAGAGAAAAGTCGGCACATGGGAAGGAAGTACTGAGGCATAAGAAAGCTTCGAAAATAAATCCATGACACTGTAAGGCAGACCATGTAAAGTCTGCCTCTCAGATAAAATCCTCTAATGAGATGAGCATATTCAAAAACGGTGCATCTGCTGAACTCCTGGCAGGTGCACTGTTTTTGCCTGGCTGAATATCTGAATGGTTTTGCGGCGGATCATAAAAAAGTGTATCGGTGACAGAAATAAAGGATGTCACCGATACACTTTTTTGGTGCGTATGTTTTGTGCGTATGCTACCGGACTGGCGTATCTTACGGTATGCGGCTCATGATGAAAAGATCAGTCGATCGTCATAACACGGATGCCGTGTTCCTGGCAGAAATTATCGTATTCTTCCGGAAGTGCCTGGTCGGTTACGATGGCGTCCAGTTTTTCCATTGGAGAATAGGTCATAAGTGAGATCCGGCCGAACTTGGAATGGTCAGCAAGAAGGATCATGCTGTTGGCGTTCTCTGCAATGGCTTTCTTTGTGATGTATTCTTCGGCACTGGCGTTGGTGAGTCCGCTCTTCATCGTTACGCCTGTGCAGGCCATAAAAGCCATGGAAATGTTGTAAGTCTGCAGATAATCGTTGATATCAGGACCTGTGAAAGACAGGGTCTTGCGGTTCAGTCTTCCGGGAACGGAAATGATATCCAGGTTCGGATAGGATGCTGCCTTGTTGAAGATAAGCAGGCTGTTGGTAAGGATCGTGCAGTGCTTATCCGCAATAAAATCAACCAGATTCAGACAGGTTGTACCGGTATCGATATAGATGGTGTCGTCTTCTGCCACAAGTTCTGCGGCACGGCGGCAGATTTCTTTCTTTTCTTCAGGAAAACGTCCGCCACGCTCTTCGTAAGACAGAAGGGGGAGAGTTTGTGGAGTTTCAAGTGCTGCGACACCACCGTATACTTTCATGATACTGCCGCGTTTCAGAAGGATGTCGACATCTCTTCTGATGGTGTTTTTGGATACGTTAAATTTCTCACATAATGTATCGAGAGAAGCGTTCTTATGCTCCAGCACATATTCTTCGATCATGTCCAGTCGCTGTGATTTCATAGAGGTCTACCTTCTTTCTATTGGTTAAGTCTTGGTTATATTTTATCATAAAAGAAGGCGGAGATAAAGTGTTTTTATGAGAACATACCAAAAAAATTGAACGCAGATCCTGTGCGGGACCTGCGTTCAGAAATGACTGGTGTAAGAGCATTGCAGATGATCAGTTTATATCGGGGATTATTTTCCGAAAAACAGTTCCATATCTTCTTCCACGCTGCTAATTCCTGCAATACCAAAATTGTTAACCAGAATTTTGGTTACATTTGGAGAAAGGAAGGCCGGAAGTGTTGGTCCAAGGTGAATATTTTTTACCCCGAGGGAAAGCAGCGCCAGGAGAACGATCACGGCTTTCTGCTCATACCAGGCAATGTTGTAGATGATCGGAAGCTCATTGATATCCTCAAGGCCAAAAACTTCCTGAAGTTTCATGGCGATCACTGCAAGGGAATAGGAATCGTTGCACTGGCCTGCATCCAGAACTCGTGGGATGCCGTTGATATCTCCCAGATTCAGTTTATTGTAGCGGTATTTTGCACAGCCTGCGGTGAGGATCACGGTGTCTTTTGGGAGCGCCTGGGCAAAATCGGTGTAGTAGCTTCGGGATTTTGCCCGGCCGTCACAGCCTGCCATGACTACGAATTTACGGATGGCACCGGATTTTACGGCATCTACGATCTGATCTGCCAGGGCGATCACCTGATCATGGGCAAAACCACCGACAATTTCACCATGCTCGATTTCGGTTGGAGCTGCACAGCGTTTGGCGTGGCTGATGATTTGTGAGAAATCTTTTTTGCCGTCAGGCCCGGGTGTGATGTGGGTGCAGCCTGGATAACCGGTAGCACCTGTGGTGTAGATCCGGTCTTTGTAGCTGTCCTTTGGCGGAACGATGCAGTTGGTGGTCATGAGGATGGGACCGTTAAAGCTTTCGAATTCTTCTTTCTGTTTCCACCAGGCGTTTCCATAGTTTCCTGCAAAGTTCGGATATTTTTTGAACGCCGGATAGTAGTGGGCCGGAAGCATCTCAGAGTGGGTGTAAACGTCAACGCCGGTTCCTTTTGTCTGTTCAAGCAGCATTTCCAGATCGTGAAGGTCGTGGCCGGAAACCAGGATTCCGGGATTTTTGCCTGTGCCGATATTTACTTTTGTAATTTCCGGATTTCCGAAAGTTTCGGTGTTTGCCTGGTCGAGAAGGGCCATTCCACGGACACCGAATTTTCCGGTTTCCAGAGTGAGAGCTGTTAATTCTTCAGCGGTGAGACTGTCGTCCAGGGTTTTTGCCAGAGTGCTCTGGATAAAAGCGTCCAGTTCCGGATCTTCGCGGAGAAGGGCGTTTGCATGGCTGGTGTAGGCACAGAGCCCTTTCAGGCCGTAGGTGATCAGCTCGCGGAGGCTTCGGATGTCCTCGTTTTTTGTGGCAAGAATGCTGGTGACATATCCCATGGATTCATAGTCCGCAGGGCTTTCCGGATGCCAGAGTGCGGCAGCGGGAAGGCTTTTTCTGTCAGAAAGCTGTGCGAGAAGCTGCTCTTTGGCTGAGAGGGTTTCGCTGATCTTTGCAACGATGGAATCTTTGTTGAAATTTGCATTTGTGATGGTGGTGAAAAGATTCTGAATCACCATGTGGTTAATATCAGAAGGAATTTCCCGGCCTTCATTCCGGAGTGCGGTGGTGATGGCAGAAAGTCCTTTTGTTACGTAAACAAGAAGATCCTGCATGGCGGCTACGTCAGGTTTTTTGCCGCAGACACCAGAGATGGTGCAGCCGGAACATCCGGCGGTTTCCTGACACTGATAACAAAACATTTTTGGTTCCATAATGTATACCTCCTGTGGTAAGTGAGTGGGTCTTTGAAAAGGAAGACCTGCTTTTTTTATTGTGATTGATTTTGTGTTTTTTATCCCTGTCTTCAGGTGATGGGGAAAGGATAGCATACGCCAGTGGAAAAATCGGTAACATATGATACGAAAAAGACCTTGACGGAATTCTTTTTTAAATGTAATATGAAAACGATTTTCAAATTCAAATCTGCCATAGAAGGGCAGTTGTTGAAAGAGAGTGAGAATATATGGAAGAAAAAATGAAATACAGTACCAGGCAGCAGAAGATGATTCTGGAGTGTCTGCAGGAATATGGAGATACATTTTATACCATCGATCAGTTTATGGAGATCCTTCGCGGAAAAGAGATCCAGATCGGAAGGACAACGGTGTACAGAGGTCTGGAGCGTCTGCAGAAAGAGGGCGCGGTGCTGAAAGTCCCGTCTGTGGAAGGGGCACCTGCCCAGTATCGGTTTATCCGGGATGAGGAAAGGAAGAATTATGGTAAGCTTGTGTGCCTGGAATGTGGACATACCATTCCTCTGCAGTGCGGATGTATCGATCATTTTGTGGGACATGTGCTGGATGAACACGGATTTGAGATCGACCAGAGCCGGACGATCTTTTATGGATATTGTGACAGCTGCAGGAGGCTTAAAAAATGAATTTTGACAGAGGGAAGATGGCTGCGGCAGCAGTTCTGGCGGCAACGCTCCTTGTGGTGAGTGGCGTGACCGGATATGGACTTTCCAGAGCCGGGACGGTTGGGCAGCCATTTGCGGATGATGGCCGGCTGAAAGTGATGACCAGTTTTTATCCCATGTATGATTTTGCCCGGAAGGTGGGCGGCGATAAGATCCAGGTGAAGGATATGGTTCCTGCGGGAACGGAGCCCCATGACTGGGAACCCGCGGCAACGGATATCCGGAATCTTGAGGATGCGGATGTTTTTGTCTACAATGGCGCAGATCTGGAACACTGGGCGGAGGATGTACTGGATACCCTGGAGAATCAGGATCTGGTGGTGACGGAAGCATCAGATGGTGTGGAGCTTCTGGATGGAGGCCATGATCATGCTCATGGTGACGACGGAAAAGATCCTCATGTCTGGCTGGACCCTATGCGGGCGAAGCAGGAGATGGAGAATATTAAAGATGCTTTTGTAAAAGCGGATCCCAAGAACCGGGATTATTACGAAGCAAATTATGAGAAATATGCCGGTGAATTTGATGAGCTGGACCAGGAATTCCGGGATGGCCTGAAAGGTACGAAGAACCGGGATATCATTGTGGCTCATGAAGCTTTCGGGTATCTGTGTAATGCCTATGACCTGACACAGTTGGCCATTGAAGGCCTGACACCGGATTCCGAGCCTGATCCTGCCAAGATGCAGGAAGTGATCGAATATGCGAAAAAATACGACATCCATACCATATTTTTTGAGGAACTGGCAAGCCCCAAGGTGGCGAAGACAGTGGCCAAGGAAGTGGATGCGGTGACGGCTGTGCTGAATCCCATTGAGGGACTGAGTGAGGAAGATATAGAAGCCGGCGAGGATTATTTTTCTGTGATGAGGAAGAATCTGGAAGCGTTGCAGAAGGCGCTGAACTGAAAAAGGAGAAATTATGGGAATTTTGATAGAGAATCTTTCGTTCCACTACACGGGGACGCCTGTGCTGGAGCAGGTAAACCTGGAAGTAAAGGATGGGGATTATGCCATTCTTACCGGTGAGAACGGAAGTGGAAAAAGTACGTTTCTGAAGCTTCTTCTGGGTGAGCTGAAGGCCCAGGAGGGAAGTATTACCGTAAATGGAAAAGATATTTCTGCCACATTTGGAAAAGGAGATCTGGGATATGTTCCGCAGAACAGTATCAGCAGAAACCAGAATTTTCCGGCTACGGTGGAAGAGATTATGATGACAGGTGTGTATTCTTCTTCATGGAAGGCACGTTTTCAGGTGAAAAAAGAGATTCCACGTCTGAAAGCCGCACTTGCGGAGATGGAAATGGAAGAGTTCTGGAAAAGAAGGATCGGAGATCTTTCCGGAGGACAGCAGCAGAGGGTTATGCTGGCACGTGCACTGGCAGGAAAACCGAAGATCCTGATCCTGGATGAGCCTACCACAGGAATGGATATGGTTTCTGTGAAAACACTTGCAGAAGTTCTGAGGAAGCGGAATGAGGAACAGGGGCTGACGATCCTTATGGTTACTCATGGAAATTCCGGTGAGTTTAAAGGAGCAAACCGGTTCTTTAAAGCGGAAGAGGGGAGGATCGACGAAGTATGAGTATTTTACAGTATGGATTTATGCAGAGGGCTTTTCTGGTGGGAATCCTTCTGGCTGTGATCACGCCCTGCATCGGGATCACCATTGTTCTGAAACGGATGTCCATGATCGGAGATGCGCTTTCCCATTCTTCACTGGCCGGTGTTGTGCTGGGACTGATACTTGGAGTGAATCCGGTAGCCGGTGCAGTAGTGATGTGCATCGTAGCTGCTCTTGGAATTGAGGCTATCCGCAAAAAAATCCCGCGTTATTCGGAGGTGGCGATCTCCATCGTCATGTCTGCCGGGATCGGACTGGCCGGTGTGCTGTCCGGCTTTGTGGAAAATGGTGCCAGTCTGAACAGCTTTTTGTTCGGAAGTATTGTGTCCATCAGTGAAGGAGAGCTGGCGCTGGTAGTTGTGATCAGTGTGCTGGTACTGGCAGCAGTGCTGTTTTTTTACAGGGAACTGTTTTATATCGGATTTGATGAAAATGCGGCAAGGATCTCCGGTGTTTCCGTGCGGAATATTAATTTTCTTTTTACTATTCTGACGGCTCTGACAGTTTCCATTGCGTCCCGTACAGTAGGAACCCTGATCGTTTCCTCCATGCTGGTAGTTCCGGTGGCGTGTGGGATGCAGATGGCAAAAAGCTATAAGGGTACACTGATCTGTGCCATTATCGTGGCGGTATGCACCACCATTGCCGGACTGTTTCTTTCCTATTATGCCGGACTGAAACCAGGTGGAATGATCGTTCTTCTTGAGGTTGCGTGGTTTGTAGTTGTGATGACAGTGAAAAGTTTTAACAAATAAAACACATTTTTCCCACAAAGTAAACACAATTAACCCATATACTTTGAAGCATCAAAAGGAAACAGAGAAGAATTTTTTCCCAGGGAGGACTTAACCATGAACAATAACAGAAAATTAAAAATAAAGAAAATGATGAAAAAGGGTGCAACCATCAGCCTGTGTGCAGTACTTGCCGGCGGCATTGGAGTTGGTGCATATGAAGGTATAAATTATTTCTCCGGTGCACAGTCCGTACAGGCGGCAACCGACAGCTCCGAGAATCTGACTCTTATGAAGTCTGATAAAAAATCAAATAAAGACAGCGAAGATACAGAGGATACAAAATCCTCCGATACAAAGGGCAGTCTGGATGTATCAGATGTTGCTGAGAAGGCAATGCCTTCTGTAGTTGCCATCACAACCAAGTCCGTTCAGGAGGTTCAGGATTATTACAGCATGTTTGGTTCCCAGTATGCGCCGAGCCAGGAGCAGGAAGTTGAAGGAAGCGGTTCCGGTATTATCATCGGAAAAACAGATTCTGAGCTGCTGATCGCCACAAACTATCATGTTGTGGATGGTGCCGATACCTTGTCAGTTGCCTTTGCAGATGGTAATGCTTATGAGGCTACGGTAAAGGGCTTTGATGAAAGCGAGGATCTTGCAGTTGTTTCTGTTGCAACGAAGGATGTTTCGGATGATACAATGGATGCAATTTCTGTTGCAAAGATCGGAAGCTCTGATGATCTGAAGATCGGTGAGCAGGTTGTTGCCATCGGTAATGCACTTGGCTATGGCCAGTCCGTTACTACTGGTATTGTCAGTGCTAAGAACCGTAAGACAGATGCGTCAGGACAGATCGAGGGTGATTCTACAGATAACAGCAGCAGTATCAACAAGGGCGTGAACCTGATCCAGACAGATGCGGCTATCAATCCCGGTAACAGTGGCGGTGCGCTTCTGAATATGGATGGTGAGGTTGTTGGTATTAACTCTTCCAAGCTTGCTTCTACTGAGGTTGAAGGTATGGGGTATGCCATTGCAATTTCTGATGTTGCGGATTCTCTTGAGAACATGATGAATGCCAAGGCAAGAGATAAAGTGGATAATCATGGTATCCTTGGTATCACAGGCAGTACAGTAAGTACGGAGGCAGTACAGATTTATGGTATCCCGCAGGGTGTATTTGTTTCGAAGGTAACCGAGGGCGGCCCTGCCGATGATGCAGGTATTACCAAGAATATGGTCATTACAGAGTTTGATGGTAAAACGATCACCAGTATCGATCAGCTGATTGAGCTGCTTCAGTATTATGAGCCGAAGGAAAAGATCGATGTGACGGTTGCAGTTCTGGATGGTAATGAATATAATGAGAAGACACTTACTGTAAAACTTGGTAAAGATGACAGTTCCAGCAAGGATAGCTCTGAGGAAGGCGCGGCTCAGGATAGCCAGGATTCCCAGGATGAGAGTATCGAGGGAGGACAGGATGGTTCTGAGCAGGGCGATGCGAATGCGTTTGCGGATGATGGTGAAGCCAGTTTGTTCAGGGATTTTGAGCAGAATGGATTGAAAGACTGATATTGGAACCAGTTGTGATAGACGTAGATAAGCATGCGAGATAGATATACGTATAAAAAATTAAGGCTTCGTGGCTGACCCAGGATTGGGTGGCTACGAAGCCTTTTTTGAGGAGTCCAATGAACTTCCGCTTATTTATTCCATTCTTACCGTCCGAAACAACCAGCCCCCGACGAAGCCCCAGAGACAGAGAGTACACGCCTCCCGGGCGTCCCTTTTTCAAACATCCTACATACACCATCACTGCGTACGCAATCTCAGAAGCTCCCACCGGGAAGTCACATTAGTCTTACGAAAAATATTCTGCAAGTGCTTCTGAAGAGTATTTTCCCTGATGCCAAGGGATTGGGCAATTTCATCATTGTTGCGGTACTGGTAGACCTGTTCGGCAATCTGGAGTTCACGGTTTGTGAGGTGGCAGGTGTTTTTCAGGTAGGCGAGAGTCTGTTTGAGGTCGTTGGTCTGAGGCTGACTGTGGGTGATCTGGTAGAGGACGGCGTTTAAGTGCATGCCGATGGCCTGGAGGTAGAACATATCTTCATTGGTGAATGGGCCGTCTTTTTCGGTGCGGAAGAGGGTGAGAATCCCTAAGAGTTCCTGCTGGTAGACGCTGGCGTATTGCATGGAGTCGAAGATGTTGTATTTGCGGTAGCAGTGGACATAGAGGGGCGAGTTGAGTCGCTGCTGGTCTTCCAGGAGATCACTTTCGCGGACAAGGCGAGGTTCGCGGGAGTGGAGAAGCCAGAGAAGGTGGTCTTCATCTGCGACCTTCATGTATTCGTTTTCTGCTTCAGTGAAGGATTCGGGGATGCAGATGGGGGTGGTGAGGCGGATGGTGTCCGGGTCTTCGGTGGTTTCGTGGAGGAGGATGCTGGCGTAGCTGTAGGGGATGACCATTTTCAGTCGGAGGAGGAATTTGGCTTTGATTTCATTGAGGCTGGTGCAGGAATAGAGGTCATAGATCATGTCGTTGATCATAAGGAAGGTATTTTTTTCCATGGTTTATTCTCCTTTGAATTATTTGAAATCAGTATACTATCACATATACTTGAAATCAAGTATATGTACTTGAAAAGTATTAATTTAACTCCCGAAATTAAGCATTGTATCAGCGATTGAAAAATAATAGTATATCAGTATCAAAATAATAAAAAACACGAAACGTACGATGGTGTATTGATTGCGGAAACGCAATGAATACGCCATTTTTTGTTTCACGAAAAAGACTGTTGATGCAAAGGGGCATATCCGTTTAACGGGTATGCCTCTTTCTGGTTTACAGAAGGAAAGGGGAGAAAAAAATGAATACTGGACTGATTGCAATTTTTATTCTTCTGATTATTATCGTCGGTGCGATCGCAACCAGGAGATGTGTGGAATTTCTGATCGGAGGTTCTCTTCTGGCGGCCATATTCATGTATGGGAAGGATTTTCTGCCGCAGTGGTGTACGCTGATCCAGGATGTGCTTGCTGAAAATGTATGGATCGTTCTGGTGTGTGGTCTGTTTGGAAGTCTGATCGCTCTGCTTCAGGAATCGAAGGGTACATTTGGTTTCCAGAAGCTGGTTTCAAAATTTTGTAATACCGAGAGAAAAACCCTTCTTACTACTTTTATTATGGGTATTCTGATCTTTGTGGATGATTACCTGAATGTGCTTTCCATTGGTGTCTGCATGAAAGGTGTCTGCGATAAACGTAAGATCCCGAGAGAGGCACTGGCGTATATGCTTGATGCAACAGGTGCTCCTGTATGTGTACTGCTTCCGTTTTCCACATGGGCTGTTTTTTACGCAAGTCTTTTTATCGATCAGGCAAGTGTAAAGGCACTGGGCTTTAAAACAGGTATTCAGGCATATATCCATGCGATCCCGTATTGTTTTTATCCGATCATTACCATTGCCATCGTTTTTCTCTTTGCGCTGGGTGTGGTGCCGAAGCTCGGTGCTATGAAAAAGGCTTATAAGCGTGTGGAGGAGACCGGTAAGGTTTACAGCGATGCCAGCAGAAAATATAACCACGATGACAGAAAGGGCTATGAGGAGGATGGTAATATCTGGAATTTTGTGATTCCTATGGGTGTACTGGTTGCCATCGCCATTGCCACCAGTAATCTTCTTCTGGCGGTTGTAGTTTCCCTGATCGTCTGCTTTGTGCTTTATGTACCGCAGAAGGTAGTTGCACTGGATGATTTCTTTAACCTGATTGTCCGAGGCTTTGCGGATATGCTCCCGATCCTGATCCTTCTTGTAGTTGCTTTTGTTCTTCAGAAAGTGACAGAAGGAATGGGTATGACAGACTTTATTATTTCCGTTGCAAAACCGCTTCTCTGGGGCCCGGTTTTCCCGGCAATCGCTTTTGTTCTGGTTGCGGCACTTACATTTACGACCGGTTCTCTCTGGGGCATGAGTGCAGTCGTTGCACCGATCGTATTTCCGCTTGGTGCGGCTATCAGCGCAAACCCGATCCTCATTATGGCAGCGATCATTTCCGGTGGTGCATTTGGAAGCCACGCCTGCTTCTATACAGACGCGACACTTCTTTCCTCCCAGAGTGCAGGTATTGACAATATGGAGCATGCGCTGACACAGCTTCCATACGTTATCATTGCAAGTGTACTTTCTGTTGTGGGATTTCTGATCTGTGGTTTTGTGATGTAGGAGGTATGGCTTATGGGAAAATTTATTCTGAGAAGTAAAGCTGTTTTTACAGGTCTTGAAGATTTCCCCAGACCGGCTGCGATCGCAGTAGTGGACAAAAAGATTCAGGCAGTTCTTCCCTGGGATTATCACAGAGATAAGGATTATGCAGACTGGCCTCTTTACGATTACGGAGAAAAAATGATCATGTCTTCTTTTCTGGATGCACATACCCATCTTTTTTCCGGAGCCATTGATGGCAGCAGATATGTGTGTTCGGATCTGGGAGAAGGATGTTCTCAGGCGGAATGTGTGAAGATCATTAAGGAATTTGCAGATGCACATCCGGATTACAAAAGAATTCGAGGTTCCGGATGGTTTATCACCAACTGGGGAGATGAGCCACTTCCGGATAAAAGACTTCTGGATGAGGCGATTCCGGATCGACCGGTATATCTTATCTGTGCGGACTGTCACAGCATGTGGCTGAATTCCAGAGCTCTGGAAGAGGCAGGAATCGACCCGGACCGGAAAATGGATAACGGTGTAAATGTAAAGTTTGAAAATGGTGAATTAAGCGGACTTCTTCTGGAACCGGCAGCATGTGAACCGGCTCAGAAAAAGTATATGGAGTTTTCGGAGGAAGAGATGCGGGAGATCCACCGGAATTTTCAGGATGTTCTGGCAGACTACGGAATTGCCGCGGCAAGTGAAATGTTTGCCGATGATTACACCGAAGAAACCATGAAAAAATACGATATCCTGAAAAACCTGGATGAGGAAGAAGGGCTTAAGGCGCAGATTTTTTCCTACATGAAACTTTTCGGATATACGGAATTTTCGAAGTATTTTAAATTTCAGAAGCATTTTGATTCCCCGCATTTTCACATTGCAGGGGTAAAGGGCTTTATTGATGGCGTGACAGAGACTTACACAGGGCTTCTTCTGGAGCCTTATACCGATAAGCCGGAAACCTGCGGCGAGGGGCTTCCGTTATGGCCGGAGCGGAAAATGAAGAAAGAGATCATTGCGGCAAACAAGGCGGGGATCCAGGTAAGACTTCACTGTATCGCAGATGGTTCCGTGCGGATGGCGCTGGATCTTTTTGAAAAATCTGCGGAAGTCAACGGGGAGCATGGTCTTCGAAATACCATCGAGCATATCGAAAATATCCATTCCGATGATCTGGATCGTTTTGCGGAGCTTGATGTGATTCCTTCGGTTCAGCCGTATCATGTGACACTTGCGGCAAATGGAAAGGTGAACCAGATCGGGGAAAAACGTGCGAGGCTTCAGTGGCCATTCCGGACTTTGCTGGAGCATGAAGGTGCGCTGGCACTTGGAAGCGATTATCCGGTTGTGACCATAGATCCTTTTACAACGATCTATGCGGCAGTTACAAGAAGAGATGATGACGGAAACCTGACATCTACCAATTCCTGGGAAAAAATCTCCATGGCAGATACGCTGAAAGCTTACACTTCCGGTGCGGCCCGTGTTTATCATGTGGAGGATTCCATGGGAACCCTGGAGCCGGGAAAAATGGCAGATATCATTGTTCTTGGCGGAGATCTTTTTGAAGTGGATAAGGAAGAAATCCGGGGGATGAAGGTGGAAGCAAATTATTTTGAAGGTGAAAAGATTCGATAAAAAGATTTTGGATGAGAAATAAAGGAGGACGCTTATGGAACTTCAGAAAATGTTTATTGATGGTGAATGGGTAGAAGGCAGTACGGGAAAATCAGTTCCTACATTAAATCCTTCCAATGGTGAGGTTCTTGCCATGGTAACGGAAGGTAATGTGGAAGATGTAGATAAAGCCATTGCGGCGGCAAAAAAATCTTTTTATGTGACAAGGGAATGGCGTGACATGGATTCCCAGACAAGGGCGGATATCCTTCTTCAGATCGCAGATGCCATTGATGCGGAAAAAGAGGATTTTGCGAAGCTGGACTGCATGGATCATGGAAAACCGTTAAGAGAGGCAGAGGCGGATGTGGATGACGCAGTTCACTGTTTCCGCTATTATGCAGGACTTTTAAAAATGCCGCAGGGCGGTGTTTATGAAGTAAATGAAGGTTTTGGAAAAATGCATTCCTATACAGTTCATGAGCCGGTTGGCGTGTGCGGACTGATCACTCCGTGGAACTATCCGCTGCTGATGGGCGTGTGGAAACTGGCTCCTGCGCTGGCAGCGGGCAACAGTGTGGTGTTTAAACCAAGTTCCAACTGCGTGCTTTCCTGTGTGAAACTGTTTGGGATTTTTGAGAAGATTGGAATGCCGAAGGGCAGTGTGAACCTGATCCTTGGACCTGGCGGAATTACAGGAAACCGCATTGCAGAGAGCAAAGATGTGGATATGGTTACTTTTACCGGAAGTACGGAAGTTGGACAGAGTATCATGCGTGCGGCAGCAGGCAATGTAAAAAAGATCGGCCTTGAGCTTGGCGGAAAGTCACCGAATGTGATCTTTGCAGATGCAGATCTGGACGGCGCAGTGGAATGGGCCATGATCGGTATTTTCCTGAATCAGGGCGAGGTGTGCTCTGCAGGTTCCAGAATTATTATCGAGGAAAGTATCAAGGATGAATTTGTGAAACGTCTTGCAAAGAAAGCAAACGCCATCACTATTGGAGATCCTATGGAGAATCCGGATATGGGCCCTCTGGTTTCTGAGAGCCATATGAATAAAGTTCTTGGATATATTAAGAAGGGCATTGAGGAAGGTGCTACTCTTGTGTGCGGCGGTGAGCGTTATACAGAAGGGGAATGTGCGAAAGGATTTTATGTAAGACCGACAGTGTTTGATAACTGTACTTCGGATATGACTATTGTTCGGGAGGAGATTTTCGGACCGGTTGTGACCATCCAGACGTTTAAGACAGAGCAGGAAGCCATTGACATGGCAAACGATACAGAGTATGGTCTGGCTGGAGCAGTATTTACCGCTGATGGTTCCAGAGCCCTTCGGGTGATCAAAGAGATCCGCGCAGGTATTACCTGGATCAACTGTTATAATCCGGCATTTAACGAGGCTCCGTGGGGCGGTTATAAGAAGTCCGGAATCGGCCGTGACCTTGGTGTTCAGGGCCTTGAAGAGTATCAGGAGATCAAACAGATCAATATCAATCTGAATCCGGGAATCGTCGGATGGTATGAACATTAAATGCAAAGGGAAAGCGGAATGAAAATGTCCGCTTTGCCGTTTTTCAGGGGTATATCGGAAGGATGTGTCTCTTAAATTGGAGGAAATCATATGGGAAAAAGTAAGTACGTAGTTACGATCACCAGACAGTTTGGAAGCATGGGGCGTCCTATCGCGAAAAAGATGGCGGAAAAACTGGGGATTGAATATTATGACAGGGATATTGTGGATCAGGCTGCAAAGAAGCTGAATCTTCCGGTGTCTGTTGTGGATGAAGTGGAAGAGACTGCGAAAAAAGTCAAAGTCAGCCCTTTTGCAAGAATGATGTTTCCTCTTGGAAAGGGAACCAGCAATACACAGGATAAAATTTTTGAGGCGCAGCAGAATATTATTAAATTTCTTGCGGAAAAAGAGACCTGTATTATTGTGGGAAGATGTGCGGATTTCACTCTGGAAGAGATGGAAAACGCCATGCATATTTATATTTATGCGCCGTATGAGGTTCGTGTGGAGCATTGTGTAAAGGACCTGAATATTGAGGTTGAAGAGGCCAGAAAAATGATCGTGGCTGTTGATGAAGCCCGTGATTCCTATCACATGCAGTATGCGGGTTATCATCCGGATGACAAGAATCATAAGAGTATTCTTGTGGACAGCAGTTTCCTTGGTGTGGAAGGCACCGCGGATTTCCTGGTGGATGCAGTGAAAAGGAAGTTTCAGTTATAGAACAGAAGGGACTTAAAAATTTATGCGGAAAGTTGTAGTAGCGGCTACACAGATGAGCTGCACATGGGACAGAGAAGCGACGCTTGCAAAAGCGGAAAAACTGGTGCGGGAGGCGGCTGCAAAGGGTGCGAATATCATTCTTCTGCAGGAGCTTTTTGAGACGCCGTATTTTTGTCAGAGACACGATTTTGAATATATGGACCTTGCCACAACGCCGGAGGAGAATCCGGCTGTGAAGCGCTTTCAGAAAGTGGCAAAAGAACTGGACGTGGTGATCCCGGTGAGCTTTTTTGAGCGGGCAGGAAATGCGGCGTTTAATTCTATTGCCATTATTGATGCGGATGGTACGGTTCTTGGAAAATACAGAAAGACGCATATTCCGGACGGGATGCCTTATGCGGAGAAGTTTTTCTTTACTCCGGGCGATACCGGGTTTAAGGTCTGGAAAACAAAGTACGGAACCATTGGTGTGGGAATCTGCTGGGATCAGTGGTTTCCGGAAGCTGCCAGATGTATGGCGCTTCTGGGGGCGGAGATCCTGCTTTACCCCACTGCCATCGGCAGCGAGCCGGTTCTTCAGACGGATTCCAAACCGCACTGGCAGAGATGTATGCAGGGACATGCGGCTGCAAATATCATGCCTGTAGTTGCTTCCAATCGGATTGGTCATGAGGTGCAGAAGAATTCGGAGATGACGTTTTATGGTTCTTCATTTATTGCGGATGAGACCGGTGGACTGGTGGCTGAGGCTGACAGAGAGACGGAGGGTGTGATCACTGCGGAGTTTGATCTGGATGCCATCGCGCAGAAGAGACGGGAGTGGGGTGTTTTCCGGGATCGGAGACCGGAGATGTATGGTACACTTCTGACTCATGGATGTTGAAATCTGTGGTTGAGAGAATCATATTCCGGGTGGTGGAATGAAAGGTGAAGGTCTGCTTTGGGACATGATCTGTTTTATGGTGGGCGGGTGGTACTGCGGATTGCGGATGGCTGGCTGCCTGTGCTATTATAGTTGTATAAAAATTTTTATGGAGAGCTTCTGCGAAATGCGGGGCTGACAGGAGGAGAAATTATGCAGGAACTGATGATCAGGCCGACGATTTACAGTTTTGATAATTGTCGGCAGTTTGCGGAGAAATTTAAGCTTGGTGAGGGAGATCTGCTTTTTACCAATAAGAGATTGTTTAAGAAATTTTTTGAACCGCTGGGGCTTGGCTGTGATGTGATCTTCCGTGAGGATTATGGTAAGGGTGAACCTACGGATGTGATGGCCGAGGCAATCTGGAAGGATGTGCCGAAGGATGCGAAGAGAGTGGTTTCTGTTGGTGGCGGCAGTATTCTGGATCTTTCCAAGCTGTTTGCACTGGAGAATATTTCTCCGGTTACGGATCTTTATGACGGGCTTCTTCCGATCGTGAAGAATAAGGAACTGGTTCTGGTTCCGACTACCTGTGGTACGGGTTCTGAGGTGACGAATATCTCGATTCTTGCGCTGACTACGAAGGGGACGAAGAAGGGGCTTGCTGTGGAGCAGCTTTACGGGGATTCTGCTGTGCTGATCCCGGAGCTTCTGGAGGATCTGCCGTTCCAGTTTTTTGCTACGAGTTCTATTGATGCGCTGGTGCATTCTGTGGAGTCCAGTCTTTCTCCTAAGGGAAATGAGACTACAAGGATGTTTGGGTATAAGGCGATCGAGATGATCCTGAAGGGTTATATGGAGATCAGGGATCATGGTCAGGAGGCCCGGATTCCGTTGATGAAGGATTTTCTGATGGCGGCTAATTATGCGGGTATTGCGTTTGGTAATGCGGGGTGTGCGGCTGTGCATGCTTTGAGTTATCCGCTGGGGGCTAAGTATCATGTGGCTCATGGGGAGTCGAATTATGCGATGTTTACGGGTGTGCTCAACAACTATATGGAGATCAAGAGTGACGGTGAGATCGCACGCCTGAATAAATTTATGGCGGGAATCCTTGGTTGTGAAGTGGATGTTGTTTATGAGGAGCTGGAGAAGCTGCTTAATGTGATGATTCCTAAGAAGGCGCTGCATGAGTATGGGGTGTCTGAGGAGGAGCTTGAGGAGTTTACGGATTCTGTGCTGGAGAATCAGGGTAGATTGATGGCGAATAATTTTGTGGAATTGGATCGGGAGAGGGTTTATAAGATTTATAAAGAGTGCTTCTGATTGATTGAGTCCTGGGATTCAGGTTTTTTGGGAACGGGTCGGTGTGTGTGCCGGCCTGTTCTTTTTTTGTGAGAGGGATGTTTGTGAAAGGGACGCCCGCGAGGCGTGTGCTGCCTGTCGCCGGGGCTTCGTCGGGGGCTGGCTTCTAGGCTGCCGGGAATCTGCTAAAAGCGTTTTCCAAAAGTCCGAACTCGCTTCGCTCAAACAGCGAACTTTTGAAAAACAACGCAGATTTCCGCCAGCCAAGAATCAGCACCCCTCCTGCAGAGTCCGGCGACAGGCAGCACACGCCTCACGGGCTGGCTTTTCAGGGCGGGAGGGATAGGATGGCTGCTCGGGAGCTTGGTTTATAGTGTGAGGTTGAGTGGATTTCAGAGAATTGGATGAGCCGTCAGCGCTGCGCTGGACGGCTGGGAGGAAAGGCTGAGTTTCCTTGTGGTTTGATGGGAGTAAGTGATTGCCTGAAAAAAAGTTGTAGAGAATAGGAATAAATCGGCACAGCGTTTCATATCCAATACTGTGGCATCCATCGCCCCGCCAGTATTTGAACATATCTCCATAACCTACAGTAATTTGCGTGGCCGGAGGGGAGGAGCGCGAGGAGGGGAAATGGCCTTCGCAACTGTGAATGCTTCCCCTCCTCGCAATTTACTCAGCTTTGAAAAGCGAAAAAATTTGCCGGAAAAAGCGGAACCTATTCTCTTACAGAAAAGGATTTCGGTTATACAGAAAACCGTTTGATCAGTGTGGTGGATACTTCAATTTTTACGGAATGTGGCACGGAGGTCCGGATCTCACGGATCAGCTGGGCGGCGGCTGTTTCTCCCATGAATTTACGGGGGACGTCGATGGTGGTGAGGGCGGGGTCTATGACGCGGCCTTCGGAGATGTTGTCGAAGCCTGCGATGGTGATGGCTTCGGGAATCTTGTAGCCGCGGAGTTTCAGGGCTTTGATGGCGCCGATGGCGATGAGGTCGTTGTCTGCGAAGTAGGCGCCTGCCAGTGGGGTTCCGCTGTCGATGATCTCCAGCATGTCGGAGAAGGCTCCTTCGATGGAGGGGGAGAGTTCGTGAATGATGGATTTGGCAGTGGACATTCCATGTTCCCGGACAGCTCTGTGGAAACCGTGCGTACGTTCCCGGAAGTTTGTGATTTTGTAGGAGGAGCAGAGGTGTCCTGGCTGGCGGCCGCAGCGGTCGATAAGGTAGCTGGTGGCCTGGTAGGCGCCCTGGGCGTTGTTGCTGAGAACACAGCTGCAGTCTGCAGAATCAAAGTAGGAATCCAGAAGGACAACCGGGACGGAGAGTTGAAGGAACTCGTGGCATACAGAAGCGGATACTTCGGTTCCAAGAAGGATGACACCTGCACACTGGGAAATGCGGAGTTCTTCGATGTATTTCTGGAGATCGTCTGCTTTTTCGTAGAGCTGGAAGGTTTTCAGATGATAGCCGTTTTTACGGCATTCCTGTTCAATACCTTCGGTGAGCTCTGAAAAAATTGGAGTATAATTTAAAATTGCGTTGTGGGCACGGCAGATAATGCAATAAATATCGCCTGTCACATTTTTTTTCATGGAAAGCCGGCTGAAGTCATAGCCGGCTTTTTCTGCTTCCCGGATAACCAGAGCTCGGGTTTCTGTGCTGACGCCAGGTTTTCCGTTCAGGGCCATGGAGACGGCGGTGGCGGAGAGATTTAATCTGGCGGCCAGTTCTTTTGCTGTAATTCCCATATCGATAGTCCTCCTGTATTGAATGTAGAGTTGTGTCTGTATATCGGTATAATTTTTCCTGACTGTATTTTTTCAACTGTTTTAATTATAAAATGTTTTTCTTGCATCTACAACAATAAAGTGAAAAATAAAGTGGAAATCACTTTATTTTTTGTAGAAATAAAGTAGAAATCAAGATATTATACAGATAACAAAGATGAACATAAAAAAATGAATCACATAGAAACAGGTAAAACATGGATTTATGAAAGGAGTTCAAACATGGACAAGATTAAAATTGGTTACGCACCAACCAGAAGAAGTATTTTCAGCGCACCGGATGCAGTAAAATATCGTGGACTTACTGCTAAGAGACTTGAGGAGCTTGGCGTTGATTTCGTAGATATCACAGACATTAACGATGAGGGACTTCTCTACAACGATGAGGGACTTGAGAAGATCATCGCCAAATTCAAAAAAGAGAAAGTTGACGGACTTTTCCTTCCACACTGCAACTTCGGTACAGAGTATGAGTGTGCAAGACTTGCAAAAGCTCTTGATGTTCCGGTTCTTCTGTGGGGGCCTCTGGATGAGAGACCTGAGCCAGACGGAACAAGACTTCGTGATACACAGTGCGGACTTTTTGCAACAGGTAAAGTTTTAAGAAGATTCCGTGTTCCGTTTACATACATGACAAACTGCAGACTGAATGACCCGGTATTCGAGAGAGGAATCAAAGATTTCCTTGCTGTCTGTAATGTAGTTAAAACATTCAAAAATATCCGTATTCTTCAGATTTCCACAAGACCGTTTGATTTCTGGACAACCATGTGCAACGAGGGCGAGCTTCTTGAGAAATTCAACATCCAGCTTGCACCGATCCCGATGCCGGAGCTTACCGATGAAGTAAAGAAAGCAAAAGCAGAGCAGACAGAGGTTCAGGAGGTTATGCAGTATTGCCGTGACAACATGGAGATCTGCATCAAAGAGGACGAGCTTGAGAACGTAGCAGCTCTTAAGGTTGCCATGAAACATCTGGCTGAGAAATACGGCTGCAAAGCAATCGCAATCCAGTGCTGGAACCAGCTTCAGAGCGAGCTTGGAATTATGCCATGTGCAGCAAACTCCCTGTTAAATGACGAGGGAATCCCGACTGTATGTGAGACAGATATCCATGGTGCAATCACAGCTCTTATGGTAGAGGCAGCTGGCATGGGCGAGACAAGAAGCTTCTTCGCTGACTGGACAATCCGTCATCCTGACGTAGAGAATGGCGAGCTTCTTCAGCACTGCGGACCATGGCCGATTTCCATCGCAAAAGAGACACCGAAGCTTACTTACCCGCTGGCATTCGATCATCCGGGAAGCATCACAGCTGAGGCAAAACACGGCGATGTTTCTCTGGTTCGTTTTGACGGAGATAACGGAGAGTATTCTCTTCTTCTTGGAAACGCAAAAGGTATTGATGGCCCGAAAGGTATGGGAACTTACCTCTGGGTTGAGGTTGAGAACATCAAACGTCTTGAGGCAAAACTGGTTGAGGGACCATACATCCATCACTGTGTTGGTATCCACAAGAACGTTGTTCCGGTACTTTACGAGGCATGCAAATATATCGGCGTAACACCGGATCTTTATGACCCGATTGAGGAAGATGTTAAGGCATATCTTCGCGGAGAATGATAAACAGGAAACACAGCAGCACGTTTTTCCAGGATAAAAAATGTGCCGGGCTGTGAATATGAAATATAGATTGAAAAAAGAAAGGACAGGAATCAGCATGGATTTTAGAGAATTAAGCAAACTTGCGTATGATCTCAGAAAAGACACAGTAGATATGATCGTTGCCGGTAAAGGCGGACATATCGGTGGTGATATGAGTGTTATGGAGACTCTGGTTACTCTGTATTTTGACCAGATGAATATTTCCCCGGAGAATATGAATGATCCGGACAGAGACCTTTTTGTTATGAGTAAAGGTCATTCTGTAGAAGCTTATTATGCAGTACTTGCAAAGAAAGGCTTCCTTGATATCAAAGAAGTAAACGAGAAATTCAGCAAATTTGGAACACAGTATATCGGACATCCGAACAACAAACTTCCGGGAATTGAGATGAACTCCGGTTCTCTGGGACATGGACTTCCGGTTTGCGTAGGTATGGCACTTGCCGGAAAAATGAACAAGAAAAACTATCGTGTATACACAGTAATGGGTGACGGTGAGCTTGCAGAGGGTTCTGTATGGGAAGCTGCTATGGCAGGACATCAGTACAAACTGGATAACCTCTGTGCAATCGTTGACCGTAACAGACTTCAGATCTCCGGAAATACAGAGGACGTTATGGGACATGACGATCTTCATGAGAGATTCAAAAGCTTTGGATGGCATGTAATTGATGTTGCCGACGGAAACAGCATTGAGCAGCTCCACGCAGCATTTGAGGAAGCAAAACAGACAAAAGGCCAGCCGACAGTCCTGATCGCGAATACTGTTAAAGGTAAAGGCTCCGCAGTTATGGAGAACAAAGCTGCTTGGCATCATCACGTACCGAGCCAGGAAGAGTATGAGCAGATCATGAAAGATTTTGAAGAGAGAAAGGAGCAGCTGTAATTATGAATAAGATTCCAAACCGTAAAGCAATTTGTGACGTACTTTTAAAAGAAGCGGAAACCGATAAAGATATCGTTGTTCTCTGCAGTGACTCCAGAGGATCTGCATCTCTGGCACCTTTTGCAGACGCATATCCGGAGCAGTTCGTTGAGATGGGAATCGCTGAGCAGGATCTTGTCAGCGTATCTGCAGGTCTTGCACACTGTGGTAAAAAAGCTTTCGCAGCTTCTCCTGCATGCTTCCTTTCCACAAGAAGCTATGAGCAGTGCAAAATTGATGTTGCATACTCCAACACAAATGTAAAACTTATCGGAATCAGTGGTGGAATCAGCTACGGTGCTCTTGGAATGAGCCATCATTCCGCACAGGATATCGCTGCTATGTCCGCAATCCCGAACATGAGAGTTTATCTTCCAAGTGACCGTTTCCAGACAGCAAAACTGATCGAAGCACTTCTGAAAGATGAGAAACCGGCATACATCCGTGTAGGAAGAAATCCGGTTGAGGATATTTATACAGAGGACAACTGCCCGTTCGAAATGGACAAGGCAACGGTTCTTACAGAAGGTACAGACGCAGCAATCATCGCATGTGGCGAGATGGTACGCCCGGCTTACGAGGCTGCCAAACTTCTTGAGAAAGATGGCATTCACGCAACAGTTCTTGATATGTACTGTGTAAAACCTCTGGACAAAGAAGCAATCGTAAAAGCAGCATCCAACGCAAAAGTTGTTGTAACTGCTGAGGAGCATGCACCATTTGGCGGACTTGGTTCCATGGTAAGCCAGGTTGTTGGCACTGAGTGCCCACGTAAAGTTCTGAACATCGCACTTCCGGACGCACCGGTTGTAAGCGGAACTTCCAAGGAAGTATTTGACTACTACGGAATGAACGCAGAAGGAATTGCAAAAACTGTAAAAGACGCGCTGAAATAAGGGGAAAACTATGGAAAAAAAATATGTTCTTGCGGTTGATCAGAGTACCCAGGGAACAAAAGCGATCCTGTTCGATGTGAATGGTGACCTGGTCTGCAGAACAGACCTTCCTCACAGACAGCTGATCAACGAAAAAGGCTGGGTTTCCCATGATCTTTCCGAGATCTACAGCAATACCATCCAGGTTGTAAAGAACCTTGTGGAAAAAGCCGGAATCCAGAAAGAAGAGATCGCGTGTCTCGGAATCAGTAATCAGAGAGAAACATCCGCAGCGTGGAGCCGCAGCACAGGCGAGCCTCTGGCACCTGCCATTGTATGGCAGTGCTCCAGAGCTTCCGAGATCTGTGAGCGGATCAAAACAAACGTGATGATTGACCCGGACCGTGAGCAGAAGAAAAACGGCGGTGTGGCAGAGATCATCCGTCAGAAGACAGGAATGCATCTTTCCCCGTATTTCCCAGCAGCGAAGTTTGCATGGCTTCAGGAGAATGTGGAGGAAGTAAAACAGGCAAAAAGAGACAACGATCTCTGCCTGGGAACCATCGACACCTGGCTTCTGTTTAAACTGACAAAAGGCGAGGTTTATGCAACAGATTATTCCAACGCATCCAGAACCCAGCTTTTCAATATCCATAACCTGAAATGGGATAAAGAGATCTGTACCTGGTTCGGCATCAACGCAGAGCAGCTTCCGAAAGTATGTGATTCCAGCAGAGAGTACGGAATAACAGATTTCGAGGGATATTTCCAGACACCGATTCCGATCTGTGGTGTGATCGGAGACTCTCAGGGTGCACTGTTCGGACAGGGCTGCATTGAAAAAGGAATGGTTAAGGCTACATACGGAACTGGTTCCTCTGTTATGATGAACGCAGGAACAGAACCGATCATGTCAGATCTTGGTCTTGTAACTTCTCTTGCATGGGGACTTAACGGCAAAGTTACCTATGTTCTGGAAGGAAACATCAACTACACAGGTGCAGTGATCACATGGCTGAAAGATGACATGGGACTGATCACTTCTCCAGGTGAGACTCAGGAAATGTCAGAGCAGGCGAATAAGAATGATACCACTTATCTGGTTCCTGCATTTTCCGGTCTGGGAGCACCTTACTGGAAATCCGATGCAAAAGCCATTATCTATGGAATGAGCAGAACAACCGGAAAGAAAGAGGTTGTAAAAGCAGCTCTGGAATCCATCGCATATCAGATCACAGATATTGTGGAGATGATGAAAGCGGAAGATGGAATGACAGTAAAGGAGCTCTGCGTAGACGGTGGTCCTACAAGAAACCAGTATCTGATGAAATTCCAGAGTGATATCCTGGGAACAAAAGTAAGTCTTCCAAGATGTGAGGAGTCTTCCGCATTCGGAGCTGGCCTGATGGCTGGTTTAAGCTGTGGACTTTACAAGATGGAAAGTATCTTTGAGGTGAAAAACCGCAACCAGTTTATCCCGTCCATGAATGCTGCTGAGAGAGAGCAGAAATACAGCGGATGGAAAAATGCGGTAGAGAAAGTTCTCGTATAAAAAGTTTTCGACCAAAAATTAAAATGGGAGTTTCGGGCAGCGGCAATTGCTTGACCCCATGTGTATGTCAGATTATAATAAAATAACAGGCATTTCCGGATGCACTCCAGATGTATCGGAAATGACGGAAAGCCGGTCTTTGCTTTGAGAGCAGAGGCCGGCAAAAGTTATATTCAGAGGTAAATAATCATGATATATATCAGTCATCTTCTGCCGGATGATGAGATGAAGGAAATCATCAGTCAGACAGGAGTGGGAATCGAAAGTATTGAATTTTCCATTGCGGACAATCTGGATCATCTAAAGGAATCTGTCTGCAGTTATCGGGAACGACTGAAATTTATGGGATGCCGGGGACTGACTTTGCATGGGCCTTTTATGAACATCGATCCTGCAGCCTTTGACAGTGAAGTGCGAAAAATTACTATGATGCGTTTTCACCAAACTTATACAGCAGGTGTGGAACTTGGGGCAAAAAAGATCGTTTATCATACCTGCATGAATCCTTTTGTCCACTACCTTCAGGGATGGCCTGAGAGAGTGGCGGAGTTTTTCGGAGAATTTCTGGAAACGCATAAAGAACTGGAAGTTGTCATGGAGAATGTGTTTGACCCGCAGATTGATCCGGTTTTGGATGTTTATAAACTGATGGGGGAAAAATATCCGAATTTTCATCTCTGTTTTGATATGGGGCATGCCCACTGTTATTCGAAGATTCCGGTGCTGGAATGGACAGAGAAGCTGGCGCCTTATGTGACTCATGTGCATGTTCATGATAACAGCGGCGACCGGGATTCCCATGCAGCTCTTGGGGAGGGGAATATCCCTTATGAAAAAGTACTTGCATTACTGCCCCAGACAGAAAAACGGACATGGACGATTGAATGTTGCAGAAAAGAGGATGTGTTACAGACGATAAAAATATTGGAAGTACTGAAAAAATAATTATTTTTTTGGTGGAAAGAGGAGAAGGATGAGGGAAAGAAAACCTGTGATCGGCGTCACCTGTAATTTTGACTACAGGGATGCTGTTGGAATGGTTTCAGGTATGGGGATCACCGGGCAGGACTGGGATTTTGTCAGTGGTGATTATGTGTATATTCTGGAAAAAGCCGGGGCGATTCCTGTGCTGCTCCCGCAGTATGGAGATCTGGAGGCGGCGAAGCCGTTTCTGGACCAACTGGACGGAGTGCTGATCTCCGGCGGACATGATGTGGGACCGGAACGGTATGGGGCGTTTCCGAAAGGATATTGCGGAACAATCATGCCCATGCGGGATGAGCAAGATATTGCGATTTCCAGATATTTTATGCTGGAAAAGAAAAAGCCGATCCTCGGGATCTGCCGTGGCATTCAGATCATGAATGTGGCCTGTGGTGGGACCTTGTATCAGGATCTGGAAAAAGAGGGCGGTTTTGAACATCATTTCGGGGATAAGTACCCCAGAAATGTAGCGTGGCACGGAGTGAGAATTGCCGGAGCCAGTATATTGGAAAAGATTTATGAGAAGCGAGATATCCGGGTGAATTCTTTTCATCATCAGGCAATAAAAGATGCCGGGGAGAATGTGAGGATCACAGCCTGGTCCGAAGACCGGGTGCCGGAGGCTATGGAACTTGAAGGTCATCCATTTGCGGTGGCTGTTCAGTGGCATCCGGAGATGATGTATGATTCCTCGGAGCAGCTGAAGCTTCTCCGGGCATTTGTGGAGGCAGCAGGGAAGGAGACAGAATCATGAATATTTGTATCTATGGAGCGTCCAGCGCAGAGCTGAAAAAGATCTATTATGAGAAAACAGAGGAACTGGGACAGCTGATGGGAAAACGTGGCCATGGCCTTGTTTTCGGTGGTGGAAAAGAGGGGCTGATGGGTGCGGCAGCCCGTGGCGTTGACCGGGAAAAAGGTTATATCCTGGGGATCGCGCCGAGATTTTTTGACAAGCCGGGAGTGCTGTATGAGCATTGTACAGAATTTATTTTTACGGAAAATATGCGTGAAAGGAAGCACCTTTTGGAAAGTCGTTCTGATGCAACGATCGTGGTACCCGGGGGAATTGGCACTTATGAGGAGTTTTTTGAGATCCTGACGTTGAAGAGTCTGGGACGGATCGACAGGCCCATCGTTCTTTATAATATTCAGGGATATTATGATAGTATGAGGGCGCTTCTGGAGTATACAGCTGGGGAAAAATTTATGTCCAGAGATGTTGTGGATATGTGCCGGTTTATGAAAGATCCGGAGGAGATTCTGGATTATATTGAGAATTACCGGAATTATGGGGGAAAGTTATAAAGGAAATAAAGTACGGTTTATAGGACACTTAAAAATGGGATGATACAGTCTGTAATATAGGACTGTATAGAGATGGGGATTTTTACAGGAGAAGGTATATTTTATGAGAAAGATCATGTTGAATGGCCGATGGGAGCTGGCGGAAGCGGGGAAAGATACATTATGTGAAGTGCAGGTTCCGGGATCTGTGCTTTTTGGGCTTTACGGGGCTGGAAAGATTGAAGATCCTTTTTACCGCACCAATGAAGACGCTACGAGGGAACTGTTCTGGAAGGATTATGAATTTTGCAGAACGTTTGTGGTTGCGGAGGAGGCTCTGAAAGAAGAGAAAGTGGCTCTGGTCTGCGAGGGGCTGGATACTCTGACAGATATCTATATCAATGGAAAAAAGGCCGGATCTACAGACAATATGCATCGTACCTGGAAACTGAATGTAAAAGAATTTCTTCATGCCGGGGAGAATCAGATCCGGATCGTATTCCGTTCCGTATTCAAATATATCGAAGATTATGAGTATGAAGAAAATAAAGAGATCCACTATGTTCCCTGCGGTGGAATGAAAGGAAACCAGCTAATCCGGAAGGCGCACTGTATGTTTGGATGGGACTGGGGCCCTCAGACCATTGATGTCGGAATTTTCCGGGATATTTATCTGGAAGCGTACAGCCATCCAAGGATTGAGGATGTGAAGATTACACAAAGGCATGGGGATAATGCTGTGGATGTGTGTACAACGGTGGTGGTAAGCGGAGATGCTGTGGATAAGTGCCGGGTGAGAGTGACGATCCAGGAGGATGTAGAGAGTGCCTGTGGACATAGAACAGATGCCAATGACCGGAAAACGGAAGCCTATGTATGCGAAGTGGAGGAGACTGTATCAGCGAATAATAATCCAGCAGTGCTGACATCCACGATTCACAACCCGAAACTCTGGTGGCCAAACGGATACGGCGACCAGCCGTTATATAAAGTTCAGGTGGAGCTTCTGGATGAGAATGGAGAAGTTCTGGAAACCATAACGAAGCGTATCGGTCTCCGTACTCTTACCATCAGCCAGGAAAAAGATCTCTGGGGAAAAGAATTCGCATTCTGTATCAATGGTGTGAAGATTTTTGCCATGGGCGGAAATTATATTCCGGAGGACTGTATCTATTCCAGGATTACGCCGGAGATCCAGGAGTATCTTCTGGAATCCTGTAAACGTGCCAATTTTAACTGCGTCCGTGTGTGGGGCGGTGGTTATTATCCTTCGGATCATTTCTATGATCTCTGCGATGAGATGGGACTGATCGTATGGCAGGATCTGATGTTTGCATGTAATGTCTATGATCTCACGGAAGGATTTGAAGAGAATATCACGAAGGAGATCACGGAGAATGTTAAACGTCTTCGTCATCATGCATCTCTTGGACTGTGGTGCGGAAATAACGAGATGGAATCTGCCTGGGATCACTGGCCGGAGGTGCAGAGCGAGTCGAAATATCTCCGTGCGGACTACATAAAAATGTTTGAACACGTGGTTCCGAAAGCAGTGAAAGCGGCAGACAGCGAGACCTTTTTCTGGCAGTCTTCCCCGAGCTCCGGAGGATGCTTTGATGATCCGGATGATGAGAACCGGGGTGACTGTCACTACTGGGATGTATGGCATGGTCAGAAGCCTTTTACCGATTATCAGAAGCATTATTTCCGTTTCTGCTCGGAGTTTGGCTTCCAGTCCTTCCCGTGCCTGAAAACGGTGGAGAGCTTTACGGAAGAGAAAGACCGGAATATTTTTTCCAGGGTGATGGAGAACCACCAGAAAAATCCGGCGGCCAACGGAAAGATCCTGTATTACCTCTCCGAGAATTTCCGTTATCCGGAGAATTTCCGCAAGCTTCTCTATGTGAGCCAGATCCTCCAGGGAATGGCCATGAAGTATGGCGTGGACCACTGGAGACGTCACAGAGGCCGCTGTATGGGTACTCTTTACTGGCAGATCAACGATAACTGGCCGGTGGCATCCTGGGCAAGTATCGACTATTTTGGCCGCTGGAAGGCGCTTCACTATATGGCGAAAAAATTCTATGCGCCACAGGCTGTGAGCATGTGCCGGGATGGGGATACCATGCAGGTGTATCTGGAAAATGAAAGTATGGAAGCGCAGCCATACCAGGTTGTCTTTTATGTGAAAAATATGGAATGTGAGATCCTTGAGAAGATCACCGGAAAGGGCACTGTGGGTGTGCAGGAGTCCGGGCAGATCTTGGTTGTGGATGTTTCCAGATGGGAAGACAAGAAGTATGAGATTTTCCTTGAGGCGGAAGTGACACTTGCTGATGGAAGTGTGCTCCGTGATGTGGAGACTCTTGTCCCATATAAATATCTGGAACTGGATAAACCGGAGATCACTGCCGAGGTGGAGGAGCAGGATGATGCATTTGCAATCCATTTGAAGAGCAGCTGCTTCAGCCCGTTTACAGCTATTGGATTTACAGATGTGGATGTGACGCTTACAGATAATTTTTTCCATATGACAGATGGCGAGGAAATGTGTATCCGGCTTGATAAGAAGGATGTACGAAACGGAGAAATCCTGGATGCAGCGGATCTGACACAGCAGATGGAGATACTGACGCTGGCGTAGGAGTTTTGTAATAAGAAAGACGCAGGTCTTTTATCGGATGATAAAAAGGCCTGCGTCTTTTTGTATGATATTAGGGGGAATTTTATGGGTTTGTGCGTGTTTTCAGTTGATTACGATGTCCGGGATCAGAACTCGTAATTTTTATGTCTTTTGAAGAAATCTTTTGTTTCTTTTACAACCACACCGCTCAGGGCAAGAAGAGCGATCAGGTTCGGGAATGCCATCAGGGCATTGAAGATATCTGCGATGTTCCATACAGCTGCTACAGTCATATATGGTCCCATGAATACGCAGATGATATACAGCCAACGGTAGGTTTTTACTGCGGCTTTGTTTCGGTTGAAGAGGTATTCCAGACATCTTTCACCGTAGTAATCCCATCCGAGGATTGTTGTGAATGCGAAAAATACCAGGCACAGCATCAGTGAGAAAGATGCTACAACCGGCGGGAAAGGAAGTCCTTTCTGGAAAGCGGCTGTTGTGATGGCAACACCCTCAAGACCTGTGTTCCATGTCTCTGTGATGACGATGGAAAGACCTGTCATGGTACAGATCACGATAGTATCGATGAATGTACCTGTCATGGATACAAGACCCTGACGTACCGGCTCTTTTGTCTGAGCTGCAGCAGCTGCGATCGGGGCACTACCAAGACCGGACTCATTGGAGAAGATACCGCGGGCGATACCTTTCTGCATAGCTACGACCATGGTTCCCATTGCGCCACCTGCAAGTGCACTTCCTGTGAAAGCAGATTTTACGATAGTTACGATCGCTGCAGGAACTGCTGTGATGTTTGTGATCACGATGATCAGTGCCAGTGCAACATAGAGAACTGCCATAAACGGTACAACGACCTGGGATACCTTTGCGATTCTCCGGATTCCGCCGAGAACGACAAGTCCTACGCATACGGTAAGTACCAGACATGCAACTACAGTTGCCCAGGAATATGTATTTCCGAAAAGTGCTACTGTGTGTGCTTTATCCGGATCAAAGAAGTTGGTGACTGCAGATGCGATACCGTTTACCTGTGTAAATGTTCCGATACCGAAAAGTCCAACGCCTGCTCCGAAAAATGCGAAGATCTTTGCAAGCCATCTCCACTGTTTTCCCATACCGTTTTCGATGTAGTAGAATGGTCCACCGAGAACGTGGCCTTCTTTGTCAATGGTACGGTACTTGATTGCCAGAAGTCCTTCTGCGTATTTGGTTGCCATTCCGAAAAATGCGGCTACGATCATCCAGAAAAGTGCTCCAGGTCCGCCGGCTGCGATAGCAGTTGCAACACCTACGATATTTCCAGTTCCGATGGTTGCTGAAAGCGCAGTACACAAAGCTCCAAAGCTTGTGACCTCACCATCACCGCCTTCTTCATTTTTAACCATGAATTTCAGTGCTTTTCCGAGATGCCTTACCTGTAAAAGGCCTAACCGAGCGGTTAACAGAATTCCTGTGAACAGGATCAGAATGATCAGCGGAAGTCCCCAAACGACTCCGTCAAACCATGTGATAAAGTTGTTGATTTGTGTAAACATTACTCTTTCCTCCATCCTTTTGCCTGAGAGATTTACAGCATTTTGTGTGCTGCGTACACCTTCGGCGCTCTTCTTTTCAGAAGAGACTCTCCTGAGTTTTTTTATTTTTGAATGATGCCAGGACCTTTTTGTGTACGGTGGTAGCGGTCATTCGTTTTGTGTAGAAATACACTGTAACACAGAGTATCACATGAATTGACGGATTTCAATGGGTTTTATTAAAAAAATTCCATTTATTAGAAATATTAATCGACATATAATCAGGATCTGGTAAATTGTTATTTTTCTATCAGCGGATGTTCTTTGTAATACATGCGGGTGAAATGCAGAAATGTCAGCATATCGCCGCTGATGTATTTGCTTTTTTTCCATACCATGCCGATTTTTATGCGGACAGGTGGATTGAGAGGGATGCCGGTAATATTGGAAGAGGAAAATTTATCGGTCATGCTGGAATAGAGAAAACAGCCGTATTTTCCGGTTTTTACAAACTGCAAAGTAGTGTAGATCTGGCTACTTCGCATCACGACATTGGGCTTGTAGCCGTCCATTTCAAAACGCATTTTCAGGATCTGATTCTGGACAGAATCCGCGTTAAAAAAGATCAGCTGTTCTTTTGACATTTCTTTTGTTGTGACAGATTCTTTTTCTGCCAGTTTATGGTCATTGCTTACGCAGAAAACTACCTGGTCGTTGGCCAGGACAGCGTTGTGGAATTTATCAATATTATACTGTTCCATATTGACCAGAGCTACATCCAGGGTGTCATCCTGCACCAGGTTGCAGGCACGGACAGATCCATATTCCTCCAGGACCACGGCGATCTCCGGGTGTTTTTCATGAAATGCCATAAGCAGCTCCGGGAAAAATACAGTACTCAGCATGGGCGGGATTCCAATGCGAAGAGGGGGTTTTACCCTGGACATGCTGGAGTAGTCAGCCTGAAGTTCATTACAATATTGAAGAATATAAGTAGCTTTTTTGTAGAAGGATTCTCCCTCCTGGGTCAGACTCAGCTGATTTCCTTTTCTGGAAAAAAGACTGATTCCGAATTCGATTTCCAGGTCGCGAATGGCCATGGAAATGGTTGGTTGGGTCACATATAATTCTTCGGCTGCTTTTGTGATGCTGTGGCAGCGGCTGGCTGTGCAGAAATAGCGTAGTTGATTCAGTGTCATAATATACCTTCTCTCCGTGTATGATCAGATGAAATTTTTGACAGATTTCGCTGTTTTTTATCGAAAGAAATTCGGAACAGGACATGCTCTTTGGAGCTGACTGTCATTATAAAGATATCATGGACATGTGAAAAATTCCATATTCATTTGAAAACGAGAAAGTTTTGTGGTAATAGTGCATAAAAATTATCATTAAAAATTGAGAGTATAAAAATTTTTTATGGGGATATGTGTTTCATTAATTTGTTTTTTTATATGTACACCGGTTATAATGGAACCATCAAAAGAAACGTGTACGGCCTATACTTTTCAGGAGAAAACCAAAACTTAATGGAAGGAGAGTACAGAAATGTCTCAGACAACTATCACATTGCTGTTTCTTGTGTTCACCATTATCAGTTTCATCCTTGAAAAAATTCCTCTTGGTCTGACGGCTTCGATCTGTGCGATCGGCCTGACCCTTACAGGAGTTGTGGATGCGACAACAACGTTTTCACAGTATGTAAACAGTAACGTAATCCTTTGCGTTGGCATGTTTGTAGTTGGCCAGGCATTGTTTGAAACAGGAATGGCAAATAAGATCGGAGGACTGGTCACAAAATTTGCCAGAACAGAAAAAACACTGATCATCGCGATCATGGTAATTGTAGGTGTAATGTCCGGATTCTTATCCAACACAGGTACCGCAGCAGTGCTGATCCCGGTAGTCTGTGGAATCGCTGATGAGTCCGGTTATTCCAGAAGCCGTCTTCTGATGCCGCTGGTATTTGCCGCTGCTCTTGGTGGAAACCTTTCTATCATTGGTGCACCGGGAAACCTGATGGGTGTGAATGCACTTCAGGAGATGGGGCTTTCCACAAGCTTCTTTATGTATGCACCGGTTGGAGTTCCAATGCTTCTGATCGGAATCCTCTACTTTATCCTTATCGGATATAAATTTCTTCCGGACGGAAAGAATGCATCCGGGGAAGCGCTTGAAGATCAGCAGGATTTCAGCCATGTACCGAAGTGGAAACAGACCGTTTCTCTGGTAGCTCTGATCCTTGTGATCCTTGCAATGATCTTTGAGAAAGAGATAGGTATCAGCATTGAGGTTTCTGCATGTATCGGAGCGATCATCCTGGTTCTGACAGGAGTTATTTCCGAGAAGGAAGCACTGAAATCCATTGATCTGAAAGTTGTATTTCTTTTCGGCGGTTCTCTGACACTTGCAAAAGCGCTGGATACAACCGGAGCCGGAGAGCTGATCGCAGATAAAATCGTGGGACTTCTTGGATCTGATCCAAGTCCGATCCTTCTTCTTCTGGTGATCTTTATTGTAACCTGTGTACTGACAAATTTTATGTCAAATACAGCAACCACAGCACTGATGATCCCGATCGCGGTATCTCTTGCGAACAACCTGGGAGCAGATCCGAGAGCTGTTGTTATCGCAACGGTTATCGCAGGTTCCTGTGCATATGCAACACCGATCGGTATGCCGGCAAACACCATGGTAGTTGGTCTTGGAGGATACAAATTCAAAGACTACGTAAAATCCGGTCTGCCGCTGATCCTGGTATCTTTTGTGATCTGTATGATCCTGTTACCGATCCTGTTCCCGTTTTATCCGTAAGAGGATAAAGGGAGAAACTTTTGATCAATTAAGTTAGTTCTCTCTGCGCCGATCATAAAGCGCAGGGGAAGAAATAAATAAGTCAATAAATAACCTAAAAAGCCATCTTAACCATTAATCAGCCAAATTAATGATGAAACAACCAACCAAATTTATGTAAACCTATGTAACTAAAAAACATTAAACCATCGAACCATATCAGGAGGTAAATCATGACTAAGGAAAATGGAGTTAAAGTATTAACAGACATGGTAGCAGATTTTGTTGCCCATATTGGAAAAAAATTACCGGATGACGTAGTTAAGAAACTGGAAGAGCTTGGTTCCCAGGAAACAGCTGCACTTCCAAAAGTTCTCTATGAGACAATGACAAAGAACCAGGGTCTTGCTGTAGAGCTGAACCGTCCAAGCTGTCAGGATACAGGTGTTCTTCAGTTCTGGCTGAAATGCGGAACAAATTTCCCGTATATCAATGAGCTGGAAGCACTTCTGAAAGATGCTGTTGTTCAGGCTACTTTTGCAGCACCGTTAAGACATAATTCCGTTGAGACTTTTGATGAGTACAACACAAAGAAAAACGTTGGTAAAGGAACTCCGACTGTATGGTGGGATATTGTTCCGAACAGCGATAAATGTGAGATCTACGCATACATGGCAGGCGGCGGATGTACCCTTCCTGGAAAAGCAATGGTTCTGATGCCAGGTGCCGGTTATGAGGGTGTTACAGATTTTGTTCTGGATCAGATGACAACTTATGGACTGAATGCGTGTCCTCCACTTCTTGTTGGTGTTGGTGTAGGTACATCTGTAGAGACAGCTGCCCTGAACTCCAAGAAAGCGCTGATGCGTCCGATCGGTTCTCACAATGACAACGCAAACGCGGCAAAAATGGAGAAGCTTCTTGAGGACGGTATCAATGCGATCGGCCTTGGACCGCAGGGTATGGGCGGAAAGTATTCTGTAATGGGTGTTAACATCGAGAATACCGCGCGTCATCCATCTACCATCGGTGTTGCAGTAAACGTTGGATGCTGGTCTCACCGTCGTGGACATTTGGTTGTAAATCCGGATCTTACAGTAACCTGTGATACTCATTCCACATGGAAATTTAATGCTTAATATAAACGGAGGGAAAAATCATGATCGAAATCAGAGGAGATAAAAAAGTTCTTATTACACCTATAAGCGCAGAAGACCTGGCTGATATCAAAATCGGCGATATTGTATGGCTGGACGGAGATCTGATGACCTGCCGTGACGTTGCTCACCGTCGTCTGGTTGAGTATGGAAGAGAGCTTCCGTATGATATCCGCAACAAAGCGATTTTCCATGCCGGCCCGATCGTTCGCAAGATCGAAGGTACAGAGGATGATTACGAGATGGTTTCTGTAGGACCGACAACTTCCATGCGTATGGAGAAGTTCGAGTATGAGTTTACAAAACTGACTGGTGTCAGAGTGATCGTTGGTAAAGGTGGTATGGGCCCGAATACGGAGCGTGCTTGTAAAGAGTTCGGTGCTATCCATTGTGTTTTCCCGGCTGGATGTGCAGTTGTGGCTGCTACAGAGGTTGAGAAGATTGTTGAGCATCACTGGGATGAGCTTGGTATGCCTGAGACTTTATGGTGCAATAAGGTTAAGGAGTTTGGTCCGCTGATCGTGTCTATCGATGCTCAGGGCCGCAACCTGTTTGAGGAGAATAAGGTTGTATTTAATGAGCGCAAAGAGGCTGCTAAGCAGGCGATTTATCCAGAGGTTAAGTTTATTAAATAATATTTGGATAATATTGAAAAAAGTTTTCGTGATATCTGAGGTGCCGGAGCTCTGCCATGAGGGGTTCGGGATTGAATGGTGATCGTAAAATAATGGCGTGATATGAAAAAGAGGATATCCTGTGGATTCGGTTAAACGGTCTGCAGGATGTCTTTTTTTGTTGATTTTTTTGGCTTTTTGTGTCTTTTTGTGTTTTACAGGGGTGGTTGGGTGTGGTAAAATGAAAAAAGTTGTGTATATTGATTATGATTGTTTTGAAAGAGAGAGGAATTGATGCTATGGGGGAGTATTTGAGGAATATTAACTGGAAGCATGTTCTGATCATGTGCATCGGAAATGTTTTTGCAGGTATGGGGATTGGAATTTTTAAGCTGGCCGGGCTTGGTACGGATCCGTTTAGTGGAATGAATATGGCGGTTGCGGATATGCTTGGTATGGCTTATGGTAATTTTCAGCTGATTGTGAATATTGTGCTGTTGATTATTGAGATTGCTTTTGGAAGGAAGTTTCTGGGGATTGGTACAGTTGTAAATGCGGTGTGCCTGGCTTATATTATTACGTTTTTTTATAATATTTTTCATGGAGTTATGGGATTGGAGCTTGTGGCGCTGCCGGTGAGATTGGTTGCGCTGTGTATTGGGGTTGTGATCTGCTGTCTGGGGTTGTCGATGTATCAGATGCCGGATGAGGGGGTTGCGCCTTATGATAGTCTTTCTTTGATCATGACGGAGAAGTGGCCGAGGATTCCTTATTTCTGGCACAGGATGTCTAATGATGTGCTTTGTGCACTGATCTGTTATCTGACTGGTGGTGTTGTGGGAATTGGTACGCTGGTGACGGCTTTTGGTTTGGGGCCGGTGATCCATTTCTTTAATAGAGTTTTTACTGGGAAGTTGCTTGCCTGGGTTGATGGGGAGTGAGTTTCTGGGAGGAAGCTGAACTGGCTGTGGTGTGGCTGGTTCGGCTTTTTTTGTGGGAAAAGGGACGCACATGAAAGGGACGCCTCACGGGCTGGCTTTTCAGGGCGGGAGGGTAGGGTGGCTGCTCGGTAGGTTGGTTTAGAGTGATAGGTTGAGTGGTGGCCCGGGAGTTGGATGAGCCGTCAGCGCTGCGCTGGACGGCTGGGAGGAAAGGCTGAGTTTGTTTGTGGTTTGACGGAAGTATCAACAGCAACTTTTTTGCAGTATTACATGGCTGTTATGCTGTGTTAAAATATAAACAATGTTAATATAATACACTCACATTATTCATTTTATAACTATTTATAAATGTGTTATGCTATCTTCTGATGAAAGAGATATAATGAACGCAGTCGTGAAACGAGGGTGTTCATGAATTGATGGCTATCCGGGAGACCGGGGCTTTGTGTGATGAAGGAGAGGATATCATTATGGAATTTAATCATGGAGTTTTATTTTCAGATACATATCAGAAGAAGCTGAAATCTCAGTTTTGTTATGCAGATAAGGATCCGCAGTATGGTGCGCGTCTTTTCTTTGAGAACTCTGGTGGTTCTCTGAGACTGAAGAAGGCGGTTGAGGCTAAGGCTGCGATTGAGGAGTTTCCGGATTGCCCGGAGCGTGCACGTGGCAGAGGGTTTGATCTGGCTGATTATGTTAAGGATGGTACTCAGCAGATCCTTGAGGTTATTTTTGGTGCGAAGAGTGGTGCTCTGATTACGGAACTGACTGCTTCCCAGACTATGTTCCATGCAGTTGGTACAATTATGGAAGGTGTTGACTGGGGTAAGAATGCAGTTACTTCTGCTCTGGAGCATCCGTCTGCTCATGATGCGGTTGAGTATTATTGCAAGAAGACTGGCAGGGAGTTCCGTGAGGTTCCGGCTAATAAGGTGACGGGTGGTCTTGATCCGGATGAGATTATGAAGTATGTGGATAAGGATACAGTTCTTCTCAGCATTATGGCTGCTTCCAATATTTCCGGTAATATCATGGATATCAAGGAAATTGCACGCCGTGCAAAAGAGATCAATCCGGATATTTATATTGTCAGTGATGCGGTTCAGCATGCTCCTCATGCAGTGATCGATGTTGAGGACTGGGGTGTGGATGTCTGCAACTTTGCTCCGTATAAGTTCTTTGGTGTTCGTGGTTGTGGTTATGCTTATGTTTCTGACCGTGTTGCTGTGATGCCGCATATCAAACTGACCTGCAAGGATGATAATGTCTGGGCTCTTGGTACTCCGGCTCCGGCTAACTTTGCGGCTATGATGGCTGTTATTGATTATGTTTGCAGTATCGGTAAACATTTCCTGGGCGATTCCGCACATAAATATAATAAGCGTGAGCTTTTTGTTGAGGGTATGAATCACATTCATCTTCAGGAGAGAGCGCTTCTGTACCGTATGCTGGAAGGTACCGATAAGGTTCCGGGTCTTCGTCATATCCCGGGTGTTCAGGTTTATGTGGATATGGAGGATCTTACATACAAAGATCTCATTGTTGCCATGGGTATCGAGGGTATTGAATTTGCAGAGTGTGCAAGAAGATATCTGGAGCATGGTGTTACTCTGTTCGAGCGTGTAAAGAGCAGCCCGTATTCCAAACGTATCGTAGAAACTCTTGGTCTTGAGGGTGCGCTTCGTGTTTCTCCGCTTCACTGCCATGGAACAGACGATATTGATAAGTTCCTGAAGATCACCAAGGAGATCGCTGAGGGTAAATAAGATAAAATAAATAACTGTAAAAAATAAATGGAAGACCGCTCTTTTCTCGTATTTTAATATGAAAGAAAAGAGCGGTTTTTCTGTTAATGAGGACGTTGGTATAATCTGTAAAAAATATTCAAATAAATGATATCCTGTATCGGAAACTTCTGTTAAGATAAATTTATCAAAATATACCATGGGAGGAAGATATGAAAAAACTTCTTTTTGGCGTGGCATACTACGATGAATACATGCCGTATGACAGACTTGATAAAGATATAGAAATGATGAAAAAAGCGGGGATCAATACGGTGCGTATTGCGGAGTCTACGTGGAGTACCTGTGAGCCGCAGGATGGGGTGTTTGATTTTTCTCATGTGGAGCGTGTGATGGATGCTATGGAGGAGGCCGGGATCCATGTGATCATCGGTACGCCTACGTATGCGGTTCCTGCCTGGATGGTGAAGGCCCATCCGGATGTGATTGCCACGACGAAAAATGGGGCGGGGATCTATGGTGCCAGACAGATTATGGATATTACCAATCCGGTGTATCTTTTTTATGCGGAGCGTGTGATCCGGAAACTGATGGAAGTCAGTGCAGGAAGGAAGTGTGTCATTGGTTTTCAGGTGGATAATGAGACCAAGTATTACGGTACAGCAGGCAAAAATGTGCAGCTGGCTTTTGTAAAATATTTAAGAAAAAAATTTCAGGATGATCTGGATGCCATGAACCATGAATTTGGGCTGGATTACTGGAGTAACCGGATTGATGCCTGGGAAGACTTTCCGGATGTGAGGGGAACGATTAATGGCAGTCTGGGTGCGGAGTTTGAGAAGTTCCAGCGGACCCTGGTGGATCAATTCTTAAGCTGGCAGGCCGGGATCGTCAGCGAGTATAAGAGGGAAGATCAGTTTATTACCCACAACCTGGATTTTGAGTGGAGAGGATATTCTTACGGTGTACAGCCGGATGTGAATCATCTTCATGCATCACAGGCTCTGACCATTGCGGGAACGGATATTTATCATCCGTCTCAGGATGATCTGACCGGTACGGAGATTGCTTTTGGAGGGGATATGATCCGCAGTCTGAAGCATGATAACTATCTGGTACTAGAGACGGAAGCTCAGGGATTTCCGTGCTGGACGCCGTATAAAGGTCAGCTTCGTCTCTGTGCCTACAGTCATCTGGCATCCGGGGCCAACAGTGTGATGTACTGGCACTGGCATTCTATCCATAATTCTTTTGAAACTTACTGGAAGGGACTTCTGAGCCATGATTTTGCGGAGAATGATACTTACCGTGAGGCTTGTATTATTGGAAAAGAATTTCGGGAAAAAGGCAGCCGTCTGGTGAATCTTAAGAAGAAAAATGATGTGGCTGTGATGGTGAGCAATGAGGCTCTGACTGCATTGAACTGGTTTGGCATTCAGGCGACTTCCGGGGATAATGGTGAAATCCGCTACAATGATGTGGTTCGCTGGATTTATGATGCGCTGTATCAGATGAATGTGGAGTGTGATTTTGTATGGCCGGAATCGGAGAATCTTTCCCGGTATAAGGCGATTTTTGTACCGGCGCTTTATGCGGTTCCGGACAGTACACTTCAGAGGCTGAATCGTTATGTGGAAGAAGGCGGTACGCTGGTTGTGACATTTAAGAGCGGTTTTGCCAATGAGAATGTGAAGGTTCATGTGGATGCACAGCCGCATATTCTAAAAAGTGCGCTGGGGATCAGTTATAATCAGTTTACATTTCCGCGGGAGGTCAAGCTGGCCGGAAAGCTGTATGGCGAAGCAAGGGTATTTATGGAACTTCTGAAACCGGAAGGCGCAGAGGTACTTGCCGGATATGAGCATTATAACTGGAAGGGATATGCAGCCATAACCAGAAATAAATATGGGAAAGGTACGGCATATTATCTGGGATGTATGACAGATGATGCCACCCTTCAGAATGTAATAAAAGATGCTCTTGGAAGTGCAGGCGTTGAGTTATCCGGTTACAGCTATCCGGTGATTGTACGTAAAGGAACGAATGATCTTGGAAAAACGATCAGGTATTTCCTGAATTACTCAGGATCAGAACAGGCTGTTACGTACAAATATGGTGATGCAGAAGATGTAATTACCGGCAAGGAAATTAAGGCTGGTACAGAGCTGAAGATTCCTGCCTGGAATGTGCGGATTATTGAGGCTTAAGATACAGAAGAAATATAAATGAGAGAAAATCTCTGGCATGTTGGCAGAAAGCTGATGTGACAGAGATTTTTTCATGAAGTAAACTGTGATCAGTATAAATATACCCGATCGGGATTGAATTGTAAATTTTAACTTGAAATTATACCCGATAGGGATTAATATGTTTATTATGAACAGGATTGGTAATTATATAAAAGAAGAAAGAAAAAAAGCTGGACTTACACAGGAAGAGTTTGCAATGCGTGCTGGCCTGGGGCTCAGATTTGTAAGAGAGCTGGAGCAGGGAAAAGAAACTGTGCGTCTGGATAAAGTAAATCAGGCATTGGCAATGTTCGGAAAAGAAGCTGTACCGGGTGAAAGGGAGGAATAGCAGGTGGAGTCGGAATATAGAAAAGGTTATGTATATATTCAAAATTGTTTTGCCGGAATAATTGCTGAAACAGAAGAAGGATATATTTTTTCGTATGATAAAAAATATTTAAAAAGAGAGGATGCGGTGGCGGTAAGCCTTACTCTACCTTTACGTGAAGCCCCATATGAAACAACCATTTTGTTTCCATTTTTTGATGGACTGATTCCTGAGGGCTGGCTTCTTGGCGTAGTCAGTCGAAACTGGAAAATTAATCAGAAGGACAGATTTGGTCTTTTACTGGCGGCATGCAGAGACTGTATCGGAGACGTTTGTATCAGAGGAGAAATAACATGAAATGTTTATGTTGTGGAAAAACGATCAATCAAAATGCAGCAGAATCAGAAAAAAAGTGGCAGTGGCATAAAAAATGTGTGGTAAATTTTTTTCATACAAAAGAAATGCCTGTTTTGGATATAACAAAAGAACAACTGGAATTTCTTGTAAATGAAACGGTTAATGAAGGATTAACTGTGCCAGGTGTTCAAAAGAAATTATCACTTCATTTATCAAGTGATATAGATGCAAGACTTACAATTGTAGATTATCCGACGGGTTATATATTAAAGCCGCAGACAGAAGAATTTGAAAATATGCCGGAATTTGAAGATCTTGCCATGCGACTTGCTGAGATCATGGGGATACAGACAGTGCCACATGCACTTATAAAAATGAATGGAGAGTATGCATATATTACAAAACGGATTGATCGGGAGATAACGGAAAAAGAAATCAAGTTATATGCAATGGAAGATTTTTGTCAGTTATCCTGTAGATTAACGCAAGATAAGTACAAAGGTTCTTATGAACAATGTGGCAGGATTATTAAGAAATATTCGACGACACCGGGACTGGATATGTCAGAATTGTTTTTACGTGTATTGGGCTCTTTTGTCATGGGAAATTCAGATATGCATTTGAAAAATTTTTCATTGAAAGAGACGGAACCTGGAAACAGGAAGTTTCAGCTGTCAAAAGCATATGATATGTTGCCTGTAAATATAATCATGCCGGAAGATAAAGAACAGCTTGCACTTACGATTAATGGAAAAAAACGAAATATTCATAAAAAAGAATTCCGGTTGTTGGCAGAAGCCTGTGGGATACCATCGAATGCAGCAGAACATATGCTGAAAAAAATATGTTCTAAGAAAGATAAATTTCTGAAGCAAATAGAGGAAGCATATCTGTCTGAGGAGAAGAAGGAAAACGTAAAGGAACTTATTTCAGAAAGGATTGAAATTTTGCAGTAAGTGGAGGAAACTGTCTGGCATGTTGGCAGAAAGCTGATGTGACAGAGATTTTTTATGAAGTTCTTTCGCTTGACATCTTCCGGTAGAGTATGCACAATAAAGATATTACAGATTTGTCGGGCAGAAATAAGTTATAAAAATAATGGGGTGACAAACATGCAGAACATTCTCATCGTAGTAGACATGCAAAATGATTTTATTGACGGCACACTTGGCACGAAGGAGGCTGTGGCCATTGTTCCGAAGGTGGAGGAGAAGATCCGAAATTTTGACGGAAAAGTATTCTTCACGAGAGATACCCATGAGACATATTATCTGGAAACACAGGAGGGGAAAAATCTTCCGGTTCCTCATTGTATCCGGGGGACAGATGGCTGGCAGATTCGGAAAGAACTGGATGTTCTGAGAAAAACAGAGCCAATTGATAAAGAAACTTTCGGTTCTACAGATCTTGCAGGGGAGCTGGTTACGATTAATGAGGATGAAGAAATTGGAAGCATTACCCTGGTAGGACTTTGTACAGATATCTGTGTGATTTCCAATGCACTTCTGATCAAGGCTTCTCTTCCTGAAGTTCCGATTTGTGTAGATGCCGCATGCTGTGCAGGCGTTACACCGGAGAGTCATGAGAATGCACTGAAAGCCATGGAGATGTGCCAGATCAAAATTCTCCGGTAAAAAAGACAGGATAATAAAAATAAAGAGAAAAATCAGAAATTCCCGCGTATATCAGGAAGGATATATGCGGGAATTTTTTACTTAAAAAATATAGTTATTTTAAGATAATTAACTGGTAAAATTTCACAGAGCACAATACTCTGTTTATATAAAGTTACCACTTTTTTTCTTAAAATTCAAGCTTTTAGCTCTGGAAAAACAGCTTTTTTGTCGTGGTTTTTCGTCAGATTTTACGGATAATATAGGGCTGCAAATGGGAAAGCAGCTGTAAAAGGAGGTAATACGCCGTCAGGATTATCGTCAGAAGGTACCTGGTGGTGGATAAAATATCTCATTTGTGATCAGACTATAAGAATTCTGTTTAACAGGAGGAAAAACAATGAGCAGAAAAGGAGAAAACATTTACAGGAGAAAAGACGGTCGCTGGGAAGCCAGGTATATCAAGGGCCACAGGCTGGATGGAAGGATCCATTATGGCTACTGTTATGGAAAAACATACCATGAAGCCAGGGACAAAATGAATCAGGCCCGTTTTGCGCTTATGAATAATCAGCCTCAGTCCGTGCGCGGAAGGAGAAAACATCTTTCCGATTATTGTGACGAATGGCTTTGCCTGAAACGGAGCAGCGTAAAGCCAGCTACTTTTGTAAAATATACAACGATTCTGGAAAAATACATCAAACCTGATCTGGGCGAATATTTTTCGGAAGCTGTCTCAGAAATACTTGTGGAGCAGTTCAGTTATCATCTGCTTCATGAGAAAAATCTTTCACAAAAAACAGTGCGGGATATTCTTTCCGTATTGAATTCCATTTTAGATTATACAGTAAAACAAAATCCGCTTGCCCGGTCTGTGGAAATCGTATATCCACGTGCAGAACAAAAAGAAATGCGTGTACTGACCGTTGAAGAGCAGAAAAGATTTACGGAATATCTTCTGAAAGATATGGACGTATGCCGGTTTGGCGTTTTGCTAGCACTTATGACCGGACTTCGAATCGGAGAACTCTGTGCCCTGAAGTGGGGAGATATTTCTCTGGAAGAAAAAGTCATTTATGTGCGTCACACCATGCAGCGCCTGAAAGATCTGAACCCTGTCAGTGAGGAAAAAACAAGAATTGTAACCGGCGGGCCAAAAAGCGGAAAATCTGCAAGAGTGATTCCCATGAATGAGGACATTGCAAATCTTTGCGCCCGGTGGAAAAAAGATAATCCGGATGCCTATATTCTGACCGGTAAAAAAGAGCAGTTTCTGGAACCGAGAACTTTGCAGTACAGGATGAAACTGTATACAGATGCCTGCAATCTGGAAGGTGTGCATTTCCATACTCTGCGCCACAGTTTTGCCACAAGATGTGTGGAGGCCGGTTTTGAAATCCGGAGTCTCTCGGAGATTCTGGGGCATTCCAGCACCAGGATTACTCTGGAATGTTATGTACACTCGTCTATGCGACTGAAGCGTGCAAATATGGAAAAACTGAAGTTGAAAACAGATGAAATGAAAAAAATTTTCAGACTGTAAATTTTTAAGAACCGTCAGAAATCGCCGTCAGAGACTGAAAAAAGGTTGATTTTCAGACAACTGCGAAAAATTTTACGCAGAGTATTGTGCTCTGCGAAAGAGCAGAAATACCGGCACGGACAAACAGTATGTATGAGCAGTGCCTGTTTTTTTGATTGCCATATCATACAAGAAGGAGGTATGAGGTATGATACATAGTCATTCATCTGGAAAACACAGCCTGCTGAAGAAGATGCTGGCGGTCTGTATTGCGTTTGCAATGATCTGCAGTGTTTCGATTTCAGCGTTTTCAGTAGAGGCCAGCAGCGAAAATACAGATGAAACAGTACAGTCTGTCATGACAGAGGAAGCGGGAGATCCGGAGGTAGCAGAGGCAGAGACGGACAGCGAACAGACGCCCGGGGAAGAACAGACGGAAGAACCGGAAGTCACTCCACCGGAAGATAATATGGAGAATCCGGATGCGGATAATGCGGAGCCGACCCCGTCAGAAGATAATGAGCAGCCAGCGGACCCGACTGTGACTGAGCAGCCGGAGGAGCCAACGGTGACGGAACAGCCAACTGCTACACCAACGCAGGTGGAAGAGCTGGAAAAGGATAAAGCAGATTCAGAGGTACAGACACAAGATGCGAAAGCAAAGTGGCCAACACCTACACCAGCATCCTCAACAACATATTCTGGGAAAGCAGCAATTTATTATCTTGCCAATCCTGCAGGAGATCCATGGACAAATGATACAGGAGCATGGGCACCGGCACAGGAAACAAGTAATACAATAGGAAATATTAATACAGATGGTGCAACCTGGGAAGATGGTTATGTAGGAAATACGGTTTACAAGGAGAAAAATATTAAATCAAATGTATCTAAGTATATTACTTCATGGCCGGATGGAAGTAAAGGTACAACCTGGACAGTAAAGCGTGGAGATGCGACTACTGGTTCATATTTCACATTTGTATTGGATTCAATCTGGGATAATTATAAAACTGCAATCAGTAAAGATACAGGGATTGCTCTTGGGGATCTTAATAAAGAAGATATTCTGGAGATTACATTAACGCCCCGTAAAATTTCACGTGACAATGGAGGAACATATCCATATCACATAGACTGTGCGCTGAGTATAAAAAGTAAAAGTGTATTTACCGCAAAATTCTGGGTAAAAGACCCGGGTGAGACGGACTACACACAGGTTGATGCGAAAAACTATAAAACTGGCGATTCTGTTGTCGAAACAACAAAAGCTGAGATAGGCAGTACAAAAGAAGTTAACGGAATAATCTATGTTCTGGATGGCTGGTATCCGGAAAATGAGACCGGAGGAGCTTACAAAGACCAGAAAATTACAAATTGGAATTATACCCCGAATGCCACAGAGTTGGCAGACGGTACCGTAAACTTCTATGCTCACTATATACCACTCTATACATCCGTAAATATCAAAAAGCTTGTAACCGGAAATATGGGAGATAAGAACAAACCCTTCCGTTTTACAGTCTCGGTAGTAAATGGAAATACTAATCTTCCATTTAAAATCGATGAGACACAGTATACAGGTTCAACGAAAATTACATTGTCAGATAACCAGACAAGAAAGCTGACACAAGTTCCGGTTGGAGCAACGGTGACAATTACGGAGGATGATTACAGCGGCAGCAGATATACAACTTCCTGTACAATAGACGGTTCTGCTTCTGCTGGTGACAGAATAGCGACAATATCCAATATTCAGCAATTGAATAACGATACCGCACATGAAGTCATTTTTACCAACAATAAAGAAGCCATTCCAGACACCGGTTTAAACCTTGGAACAACACCATATATTCTGGCGTTGGGAATTGTAGCCCTAGGTGCTGGGCTTCTGCTCTTCGGACGCAGAAAACGTCAGAGTTAAGGGCGGACATGCGATGAAGGAAAAAAAGACAGCAAAGAAAGGGAGCCGCAATGCACAGCCGGAGCGGCTTCCGGAAACAAATACAAAGGCGTTAAATCATGAGCAGGAAAAGCTGAGACAGTGGTTTCAGGAAGTAAAGTTCCGGAAGGTACTGTTTGGTGGAGTGGATGAGATCCAGCTCTGGAAAAAGCTGGAAGAGCTGAACCAGATCTACGAGACATCCTTAAGCGCAGAACGTGCACGTTACGATGCACTCCTTGCCGACCACCAGAGAAGCTGCAATGCCGTGATTCGCAAATATAAGAAACTTGCTGAAAGCAGGAATACCGGGCAGGATGCCGGAAAAGAAAAGGCAGACAGCTCCGGGGAAGAGGTGCGGGGGTGATGCGTGCTGAAAAAGATCAAACCTGTTCTCAGACAATCCGGAAAAGAAGATATTCTACAGAAATAAAGGAAGGCTACATCCGTCTTTTCTGGCGGATCGTGTTGATCGTGGCCGTTGGCTGGCTGCTGTTTACACAGGTTTTTCTTATAGGCCAGGCACCGGACAACGAAATGTTTCCGGCAGTGGACGCCGGAGATCTTCTCATCGGTTTTCGGATGGAACAGAATTTTGCAAAAAATGATGTCGTCGTCTATGAAGCCGGCGGCAAAACTCATGTGGGACGTATTCTGGGATGCGAGACGGATGTGGTTACAATGGATGACACAGGAACGCTTCTCGTAAACGGAACGGCCCAGACAGGAGAAATTGCATTTCCTACATATGCAAAGGAAGGGATCACATATCCCTATACAGTTCCGGAAGGCAGTGTATTTATTCTGGGAGATTACCGGACACAGGCAAAAGACAGCCGGGAATTCGGCCCCATCTCCACAGAGGATGTGAAGGCAAAAGTAATCACCATACTTCGAAGAAGGGAACTGTAAAAAACGGAACGGTTCTTCCATTTACGGGAGAACAACACAGTCAAAATGTATAAGCTGCTTTTTTATGAGCTTATAAATAAATTTATATTTCTAGGAGGATTTTCTTATGAAAAAGACAAAGAAACTGTTAGCATGTTTGATCGCAGCAGCCACCATGTTTACCATGGGAAGTACGGCGTTTGCGGCAGATACTACACCTACAGATCAGGAAACTGTTACTGTTAAGAAGGTTTACATGCTTACAAATGAAGGTACGACTTCTCCAGCAGAAACTTTCACATTAGAGCAGGTAGGGAAAGGTAGTGTATCAGACAGCGAGGCAACTACGGCTCCAGATCTTGGAACAATTACAGGTGCTGAATTTGCAAAGGGAGCAGCAACTGTTGATGGAACAACAGGAAATATAACAGTTGCATTGCCTGCTTATGACAATGTTGGTATTTATGAGTATACATTACGGGAAGTTGCAGGAACAAAAGCAGGTGTTAATTATTACGGAAATGATATTAAACTGAAAGTAACAGTAGTTAATGGGACAAATGGAAAACTTCGTATTGCAGCAGTTCATACAGAATCAACAGGAAAAAAATCTGATTCATTTGTAAACACCTATTCTGCAGGAACATTAGATATTTCCAAAACTGTTGAAGGTAATCTTGGTGATAAAGATAAGTATTTCGAGTTCAAAGTAACTTTAAGAGGTGTAGAAGGAAAAACATATGAAGAGTCTTATGCTGTAACAGGTGGAAGTGAAGGTGCAAGTAATCCTACATCTATTAAAATTGGCGAAGAGACAACTTTCAAACTGAAACATGGTGATACAATTAGCATTAAAAATCTCCCATATGGAGTAAGCTATACTGTTACTGAGACAGCTGCTGCAGGATATACCACAACAAGAAATGGTGACGACAGTACTGTAAATGCTGCTGATCAGAAAGTAGAATTTACCAATACTAGAACTGGCAACGTCGACACAGGCGTCAACCTCACAACCCTCCCATACATCCTCGTATTCGCAGGTGTAATCGTAATCGCAGGTGCAGCATTCATCACCAGAAGACGCAAATTCGAAGACTAATGATTATTCAGGCAGCAGAGAGGAGGCAGTATGAACGCATCTAAGTTTTTCCTGAAAGCAGCCAACTCTCTGATCACTGCCATTGTGGCATTGTTTCTGATCCTTGCAGCGGCATATTCCGGATACGCACTCTGGGATAATGCACAGGTTTATGCAGCCGTGGATGATGTTCAGTCTGAGCTTATGAAACTGAAGCCGGACCCGGAACAGAAGGATGGGGGAGCTTCTTTTGAGGAACTTCGAAAGATTAATCCGGATGTCTGCGGATGGATCACACTGGATCATACAAAAATTGATTATCCGATTCTACAGGGAGAAGATAACCTGACCTACATCAACACCGATGTATACGGCGATTTTGCACTGTCAGGAAGCATCTTCCTGGATTCAGGCTGTGATAACACATTCCAGGGAAAATATTCCCTGCTGTATGGCCATCACATGGCCAACCACAAGATGTTTGGTGATCTGGATCTCTATAGAAAAAAGAAGTTTTTTGACAAAAACACCACAGGCACCCTGATTCTCCTTGACCGTTCCTACAAGCTGGAAATTTTTGCATGTATGCAGGTTTCCGCTTCTGAGGATTCAATTTTTAACAGTGGGAAATGGCAGGCAGACACCAGCGGGCTTGTGGATTTTGTCAGAAAGAATGCAGAAAATATCCATCAGAAAACCATGGATCAGATTGGAAAGTCCGAAGATTTTTCTCAGATACTGGCAATGTCAACCTGCTCTTCGGAATTTACAGATGCAAGAACAGTTCTTCTGGCGGTAATGAAACCTTATTCGCCGGAGACGTAAGGAGGGGATGAAGACGAATATACGAAAATTTCCGGCAGTGCTCCTGCTTGCGGTTCTGTGCCTGACAGTTTTTCCGATTTCAGCTATGGCAGCTGGAGTTGCGGAAGTAAAGATTCCTGTCAGCGTGGAATTGTCAGGTGAGAAGCCATCTCCGGACGAAACTTATACGATCATTCTTCAGGGTGAGGACGAAGCGCCCATGCCGGAAGAAAACATATTGACAGTAACAGGAGCCGGGAAAGCGGAATTTCCGGCAGTGAGCTATTCTGTGCCGGGTGTGTACTGCTACACAGTTTCCCAGCAGCCGGGCAGCCTGAAAAAAGGCCATTATGACTCCACCGTTTATTACGTAAAAGTGACAGTAACAAACGGAGACTCCGGCGAGCTGGAAGCGGTTGTTGCCGCACATACAGATGCGCAGATGGTCAGTGAAAAACAGGACATCACATTTGTGAATACCTATGATCCTGCGGACACACCAACACCAACGCCGGAAAATACACCGACACCGTCTCCTGCATATACACCGACCAGTACACCGGCAACTCCGGTGACAACGACTCCAGATAAAACTGGCAGCAACCCAACTGCTTCAGGAACTTCTTCCAGTCATGTAAAATCCATGCCAAAAACCGGTGATAATACCAATATCGGAAAATGGATCGCAGTAATCTGCGTTTCCGGATGTGCGGTATTACTTATAATCGGTTTTGCCAGAAAAAAACAGAAGACGGATAAAAAATAAAATCTGAACAGCGGTGCGGCCGAAAAAAATTTTCTACCGTACCGCTGTTTTTTGTAAGGGATGAAGAATATGAACAGGGGACTTGAGCTGGAAGGCCAGAGATTTGGACATCTGACTGTGCTGAAAAGACTGGATGAACGTGAGAACCGGTACATTATGTGGCTGTGCCGTTGTGACTGCGGGAATGAAATAAAAGTAAATACAAGGCGTCTGGTGAGAGGAACCGTGGATAACTGTGGATGTATTCTGGAAAAAACGGCCAGACGTGGACCGGTGGCAGAAGACCTTACAGGTCAGAGATTCGGGAAACTTGTGGCAGTAAGAAGGATTCGGAGCCAGAACGGAAGAACCAGATGGGAATGCCGCTGTGACTGTGGAAATATCCATATCGTTACCGCACATGCGCTGAAAGCTGGAAAGTGTACCAGCTGTGGCTGCAGTCGTTACGAAAAGGGAAGGGGAGTCACAGATATCAGCGGCCAGAAATTCGGACGTCTGACTGCGCTTTACCACACAGATAAACGGAGCAAAAAAGGCTCAGTATTCTGGCATTGCCGCTGCGACTGTGGAAATGAAGTGGAGGTCACAGAAGACGGGCTTCTTCACGGCAATTACAAAAGTTGTGGCTGCCTGCGCCAGGAAATCTGGAAAGAACTTCCGGGGCAGCTTCATATGGTTGATGGAACCTGCGTGGAAATGCTGGAAAAGAGAAAACACCGCAGTGACAATACCAGCGGTTTTCGTGGAATCTACCATATGAATAATGGAAAGTACCGTGCCACCATAGGATTTAAGGGGAAGAGATTTTATATAGGAACATTTAAGAATTATGAAGATGCAGTACAGGCACGCCTGGAAGCAGAAAATACCATTCACGGAGGTTTTGTCCAGGCCTGGTATACCTGGAACAGCCTTGCGGAAAAAGATCCGAAGTGGGCCGAAGAACATCCACTGGTATACGAAATTGAGAGGGTAAACGGAGAGTTTCAGGTAATCACAAACATGAACCGGCAGATGGAGTTACCGGTCCATAAATAAACAGAAATCAGAACAGGCCGGAAAGACAATCATCAGTCTTTCCGGCCTGTTTTTCTGAAATATTTTGTAATATAATCTGGATGAAAAAATATAAGGTGCGTGATATAATTTCTGTAATATATAACAGTTATTTTTGCTGAAATAAAAGGAAACATATCTGGGGGAAATTATGCTGAAAGTAATCATTGCAGATGATGAGCCGAAGGTAAATCTTTTGTTGCAGAAGATTGTGGACTGGGAAAAACTGGGGTACCAGATCGCGGGAACTGCCAATGACGGGGAAAGAGCACTTCAGCTTATTGAGGAAGAAAAGCCGGATGTTCTGATGACAGATATCCGGATGCCGGGAGTGGATGGAATGGAGCTCATCCGGCGGGCAAAGGAACTGCGGCCGGATCTGGTTTTTATCGTGGTAAGCGGGTACCGGCAGTTTGAGTACGCACAGACTGCGCTGAAATACGGAGTGACCGATTATCTTCTGAAACCGGTAAATGCGGAAGAACTGACGCAGCTTCTCATCCGAATCCGTGAGGAAGAGGAGAAAAAGAGACGTCTGGATAACTGGACAGCGTCTGTGGACCGGCAGCTTCGTGAAAACGAGTGGAAGAAACGGGAACAGCTGGTAGATAATCTGCGGGAATACGCACAGGAAAACAGGGAGCTGAACGGTTATGAAAGCCTGAATCAGGAATATGGCTGTGATTTTCATGAAGGCACTTATCAGGTGATCATTATAAAACCGGATATTCCTTCTGCGGAAGAACATGGGGATGCATACAGGATCATGATGAAACGGTCGCTGTCTGTAGTTCAGAAAGCGCTGGAACAGTTTGCGGATGAATCTGCGGCGGCTGTTCATGCGGAGGGGATCATGGTTGTGATCTATAAGGAAAAGTATGATCCGGTACAGCTGCGCCAGTTTCTTACACGAGTCCGCAGAGAGATTGAAAATCAGAGAGATCTTTTCTGGGGAATCATTGTCACCATGGCAATGGGTGGCGAAAAACACAGGATCCAGGAGCTTCCACAGTCCATGAAAGAAGCCGTACAGCTCTGCAAGAATCGCATCACCGGTGGAAAAGGCGGCTGGCTTTCCTGGGATGCCGGCGACAATGAGACAAGGGAAGATTATGAGATGCTTCCGGAGGAACGGAAATATTTCCAGGAGATCGGAGAATATCTGGACAGCAAAAAAATCTCCATGGAGGTTGCCAGAACAGAAGGGATCATGACAGCTCGCAGGGCATCCGGAAGTCAGATCTATGACTGCTATATGGAAATTTCCGATGCAGTCCTCACAGGAATCCGTCAGAATGAAAAACTGGATATCGACAAAATCCGAAAAGATCTGATCTATGGATTTTACAGGTGTACCACAACCTCCGAGGCGTTTGGTTTCCTGAGAGAATATATTTCCGATCTGATCGAAAACTTTGAGAAGAAAAAAGAAACAAAAGAGCAGAAACCCATCACAGAAGCCAGAAAATATATCCAGGAGCATTACCTGGAGCCTCTGAAGCTGGAAGATGTAAGTAAACACATCGGATTTAACGCTACATATTTTTCTTCGGTTTTCAAGAAGGAAACAGGGAAGAACTTTCTGGACTATGTGACAGAGCTTCGCATGAACAAGGCAAAACAGCTCCTCTGCAGTGGTGAGATGTCTGTGAATGATGTGGCAGAGGCTGTAGGCTATCAGGACCTGAAATATTTTTCCAGATTGTTCAAAAAGAATGCCGGGATCAGCCCGTCCGATTATAAGAAAATGTATCAATAGGAGGAGGCCTGTGAGAGTGCAATGAGCCGTTTTATGACATACATTCGTTTTATTAAAAAACTGAAGCAGTTTCATAAAAATCGAAATTTGGAAAATGTGCTTCGGGAGGACTGGTCGTCATGCAGAGAGCTGGAAGAATTCTGCAGGGATATCACAAGCATCACGGAGGCCGGACCGGAAATGCGTTTTCAACAGAAGCAGGCGGAGTATCTGGCACTGCAGAACCAGATCAATCCTCATTTTCTTTATAATACCCTGGAAGCCATACGTGCGGATGCCCTGATCGCAGGTGTGGATCAGATTGCAGATACCACAGAAGCGCTGGCTACCTTTTTCCGTTATACCATCACGGATGTGGAACGGCTTGTGACCTTGTCTGATGAGCTGGAAAATGTGGAAGATTATTTTACCATTCAGAAATTCCGCTTCGGTGATCGGATGAATCTGGAACTGGAACTGAACGATGAGGAGCTCTTAAGCGCCAGGATGCCAAGGCTTGTGCTGCAGCCTCTTGTGGAAAATGCGGTTGCCCATGGCCTGGAAGAAAAGACAGGAGAGGGAACCGTGAAGGTGGTAGTGGAAAGCAGCCGAAATGTTCTTTATATTTATGTAAAGGATGATGGTGTAGGTATGGATACCGAACAGATGGAGAAACTCAACGAAATCTTTTCTGCGCAGAACCGTACCAGGAAACGCTTTGGAGATGGCAGGAACCGAAAGGGTGGTATTGCACTTCCCAATGTAAACAGCCGCATTAAGCTGCTGTTTGGAGAAGATTACGGACTGCATGTGTTCAGTTCGGAAGGAATGGGAACCGAGATCCGCATGCTTCTCCCGCTGATCTACGATGACGGAGAAATCAATCTGAGGTAGCGTAAATAAAAGAAGAACTTCTTAGAATTGAAAATGGCCTTCTGCCTGTAAAAAATAAAAAGATCATTCTGGATCTGGAAATTTCCAGAGGAGAATGCGTGGGAATTTTTCCGGACAGTATCTCGGACTCGGATATGATCCTGAATTTTTTTCGCGGGACTATGGATCTGAAAACGGGAAAAACATTTATCTGTGAGGAACAGGCGGACAGTATGTCCATACACAGGGAGATTTCCAACCGGGTTGCGGTTCTGGAGAGAAAAACCAATTATTCGCCGGAACTGACAGTAGGAGATTATCTTTTTTCCCTGAAAGGAAATCTTGGGATCAGGGACCGCAGGGAAATGAAGAAAAGGTTCAAAAGCCAGGAGGCTTTGGAAATGAAGGAGCTGCTGTGTGGGGAAATTGACTGGAAGGACCGCATCCGGGATCTAAGCCCCATTGATTATGGAAGGGTATTTTTGTTCCAGTCCTGGCTGTATGATGTGGATATCCTGGTTTTCAGTTTCCTGACAGAGTATCTCCGGCCTGATGATATCGAACGTTTTATGGAATACAGCGAGCTTCTTCTCCAGAGAGGAAAGGCTGTTTATATTCAGGATCAGAGTTATGAATTTCTGTTCCGCTACGCCGGAAGGATCGATATCCTGAAAAAAGGTCTGATCTGTTACCGGCTTAGTGTGGATGAGTATGAAAAAGAAAAACTGTATACAGCAGCTTCTGGTGTATGGAAAGGCGCTGTACCGGTCACGGCAGGAAAAGGAAGGATCATTCTGGAAATGGATCATATAAAATTTCATGATCAGGAAGAGGAACCTTTTTCACTGAAGGTCAGAAGCGGAGAGATCGCGGTGATCCGTGACAACGATTACAAAACAGCCAGCAGATTGGTAAACACGCTGGCCGGCAAACAGAGATGGAGAGAAGGAGAAATCCGCATTAACGGAGAAAAAGCAACCCCCGGAATTCTGAAAAATTACCTTGGAAAAAAGATCGGCATCCAGACCTCTGTTACCAGCAGATGTAACAACAAAGAGTTCTTAAATCGCCTGCGTATTGTGTGAAAAATATAAAAATCCAAAAATCATCCCCCCTGATATGAAAAATGTCGGTTGGAAAGTGAGCATAAATTGTTTAATATATGCTCATAAACAAACCAAAACATTATCAGGAGGGATTTTTAATTCCCCTGTATGGTTATTAAGCGAGGAAAAAGGAGAGGAAGGGAGAAAATCTATGGAATATGTTCTTGAGCTGAAAAACATCTATAAGTCATTTCCGGGTGTGAAGGTTCTCGAGGATGTTACCCTTCAGGTCAGACCAGGTGAGGTACACGCCCTGATGGGTGAAAATGGTGCCGGTAAATCCACACTGATGAAGATTCTAATGGGAATTTACAAGGCAGACCAGGGAAGTATCTTTCTGGAAGGTAAAGAAACTGTCATACACGGGCCGAAGGATGCCATGAGCAAAGGAATTTCCATGATCCATCAGGAGCTGAACACAGTGCTGGACATGGAAGTGGCAGAGAATGTTTTTGTTGGAAGAGAGCTTCTTAAAAAAGGATTTGAGAAGCTGAAGATCGTGGATATCGCCAGAATGAGAGAGGAGACCGGCAAATATTTCCGGGAAATGAATATCGATATTGATCCCCGGGCAAAGATGCGTACCTTAAGTGTAGCGGAAATGCAGCTGGTAGAGATTGTAAAGGCAATCTCACTGAATTCCAGGATCATTGTTATGGACGAGCCTACATCCGCCATCACAGAGAAAGAAGCAACTGTACTTTTTGCACAGATCGAAAGACTGAAAAAACAGGGTGTTGCCATTATCTATATTTCTCATAAGATGGATGAGATCTTCCGGATCTCAGATACCATCACAGTTTTAAGAGATGGTCAGTGGATTGGAACCAAACCGGCAAAAGAGGCAGGCGTTAATGTCGTTATCGTAAACCAGAGAATCAGTGATCCGGAAGCTGCTGACTGCTATGTAGGTGCAGATGCGGCAACCACAGGTTCCAAACTGATGGAAGAGGTTATGAAGGACATCGACGGAAAAGGTAATGTAGCTCTTCTTCTTGGACCTATGGGTTCTGACGGACAGGTTGGACGTTCTGAAGGCTTTGACCAGGTACTTGCAGATTATCCGGATGTAACCGTAGCATTCCAGGATACTGCAGAGTGGCAAACAGAGCCGGCACTTACCATTGTTGAGAACTGGCTGAACGCAGGAAAAGAGATCAGCGCAGTAGTTGCACAGAATGACAGTATGGCTGTAGGTGCTGCGAAAGCCATTGCAGATGCACAGAAGACAGGTGAGATCAAAGTATATGGAATCGATGCTACATCGGAAGGACTTCAGGCAGTTCTGGATGGAAAGCTTCAGGGAACCATGGCACAGGGTACTGCTGACCAGGGAAAATTTGCAGCAGATGCATGCGCAGACCTTCTGGATGGCAAGGAAGTTGATTCCGAGACCATCGTAGATAACGTATACTACACAGCAGACAATGCTCAGGAAGCACTGGATGCCATTGCAAAATAAGTAAAACAGAGATATGCGAAATATATGAAAACGGGCGGAAGGCGGGAAGGTAAATTTCCCGCCTTCTGTTTTAACTGAGAAATTGGGAGGGTTTTAACATGAAAATTGCATTTGATGTAGATGTTCTGGCAAAACAGATGGATATCAACCGTATGGTCCACCAGGTTGCTGACTGGGGTTACAAATATATTGAACAGTCTCCGCACCCCAGGATCAATCCTTTTTACAAGCATCCGCTTTTTTCGAAGGAATGTGAAATGGAATACCGGGATGCGCTGCGTGAGACCGGCGTGGAGATTTCTTCCTTCATCTGTGTCTACCGCTGGTCCGGCCCTACAGAGGAGGAGCGTCAGTTTGCAGTTGCCAATTGGAAAAAAATGATCGAGATCGCAGTAAACATGGGAGTTCCTGTGATCAATACCGAGCTTTCCGGTGATCCGAACCAGGCAGAGATCTGCAACGGTATGTGGTTCCGTTCCATGGAAGAACTTCTTCCGATCATTGAAAAAGAAGGCCTTCGTGTGGAGATCCAGTCTCATCCCTATGATTTCTGTGAGCTGAATAATGAAACCTGCGATATGGTAAAATCCTTCCGTTCCAAAAATCTGGGTTACGTATATTCTTCCCCTCACGGATTTTTCTACGATCAGGGAAAGGGTGATGTGGAAAGCATGCTGAAATATGCAGGCGATGAACTGACCCATGTGCTTTTTGCAGATACCTTTAATCAGACTATGGACTGCCGCTACATTCTGAATCCGCCGTCACTGAACGGAAGGGGAAAAGCAGATGTGACGGTGCACCAGCATCTGGCCATGGGCGAGGGAGATGTTGATTTTGACGGTATCTTCCGTACCTTAAGAGAAATGGATTTTGCAAAGAAGCAGCTTGCACCGGATGCCCCGAAGGTGGGTGGTGACAATATCGCCTGTGTATCCATGTTCGGCTTCCCCGAGAAGATGAACAAGCAGGCTCCGGAGGCGAGAGAAAGGATCGAAAAAGAACTGCTGAAGTAAACTGAATATTCTTGCATAAGCTGTCGCATTAATGTGCTACAGCTTATTTTTTTGAAAAATACCGATAAAAATGTGGACAAAACCAAAAATAATGGTTAATATATACACATGCCTAAAAAACAAAATATGAAAATTATGCGAAATATATAATATAAACCCGGCGTTGATAAAAAATATATAGATATATTTACAAATCAACATCACGGATATCAATACCTGAGGAAGTGGGAAAACAACGGGAGGAAGAGGATATGTTGAAATTTTTTAAAGGAAAAGATAAAGGAAATTTAATTTATGCACCCTGTAAGGGTAGAGTGGTTCCCCTTGCGGAGGTTCCGGATCCGGTCTTTGCGGATAAGGTACTGGGTGACGGTTTTGCCGTGATCCCGGCAGACGGCAGGATATATGCTCCGGCAGACGGTGAGGTGGCAATGGTATTTGATACTCTTCATGCTGTTACGCTGACAAGTACTCAGGGAGCAGAAATACTGATACATATCGGACTGGATACAGTCACACTTAAGGGCGAACCCTTTAAAGCCCACGTTGCAGCAGGTGACAAGGTCAAAAAAGGTGACCTTCTGATAGAAGCTGATCTGGATAAAATCGAGAAAGCCGGTTTAAACACAATTATCCCGGTTCTGATCTGCAACACAGATGATTACGGAAAGATAAGCCTCCAGAAGGAGGGGGATGTTTCGACAGAAGAAGCAGTCCTCAAGCTTTCATGATCATCTTCATGCAGCTGACAGGCTTATAACAGCCCGGAGATAGTAGCAATTTTCGGGGTGTTATAACCGGAGTGATCCGGTCAAATATATTTATTTTAAGGGAGGGGAAATATATGAAATTTCTTCAAAAACTGGGAAAAGCGTTAATGCTTCCGGTGGCAGTACTGCCAATCTGTGGTATCCTCATGGGTATCGGATACTGGTTATGTCCGGCAACCATGCAGGGTGGAGACATTCACGGCGCAGCCAATCTGATCGGTCTGTTTCTGGTTAAGGCAGGCGGAGCTCTGATCGACAACATGGCAATCCTTTTTGCTATCGGTGTCGGTGTCGGTATGTCAGAAAAGAATGACGGAACCGGCGGAATCGCTGCACTTGCATCCTGGCTGATGCTCACAACACTTCTTTTTACAGGATTTGTTACAACCATCATGCCATCAATCGCTGACAATGCAACAAAAACTCTTGCGTTTGACAAAATTGCGAATCCTTTTATCGGAATCCTTGCCGGTATCATCGGATCTACATGCTATAACAAATTCAAGAGCACCAAGCTTCCTGACTGGCTGTCATTCTTCAGCGGCAAGCGCTGCGTAGCGATCATCGCAGGAGTGGTTTCCATTATCGTATCTGTTGTATTACTGTTTGTATGGCCATTACTTTTCAGTGCACTTGTAGCATTAGGAAAAGCAGTTGCAGGTATGGATGTTGTTGGTGCAGGTATCTATGCATTCCTGAACCGTCTGCTGATCCCTACCGGATTACATCACGCACTGAACAATGTATTCTGGTTTGACACCATCGGACTTGGTGATCTTCAGCACTTCTGGGCAGGTGAAACCTCTGCAGATGTATCCTGGAGCCTTGGAATGTACATGTCCGGATTCTTCCCATGTATGATGTTTGGTATTCCTGGTGCAGCACTTGCAATGGTTAAATGTGCGAAACCTGCAAAGAAAAAAGTTGCCATCGGTCTTGTTGCATCCGCAGCGATCTGTGCATTTATCTGTGGTGTAACTGAGCCGTTCGAGTTTGGATTTATGTTCCTTGCTCCTGGCCTCTATGTGATCTATGCATTACTTTACGGTATCTTCACCATGATCACAGTTGCTCTTGGCTTCCGTGCAGGCTTTAGCTTCTCCGCCGGTGCGATGGATTTACTTTTCTCATCCTCACTTCCGGCAGCACAGAAGACATGGCTCATCCTTCCTCTTGGAATCGCAGCATTCATCGTATTCTATGTTGTATTCCTTTTTGCCATCAAGAAATTTGATCTGAAGACTCCGGGAAGAGAAGACGATGACGATCTTGAGGCAGAGAAGAATATCGAGCTTGCAAATGATGACTATACTGCTATTGCTGCGAAGATCCTCGAAGGCTGTGGCGGAAAAGAGAACATCACAAGCATCGATAACTGCATCACAAGACTGAGACTTGAGGTTAAGGATATTACAGCTGTAAATGATAAGGTGATCAAATCTGCAGGTGTTGCAGGCGTGATCAAACCTGGAAAAACTTCTGTACAGGTTATCATCGGAACCAAGGTTCAGTTTGTTGCAGATGCATTTTCTGCGCTTTGTAAATAATGGCTTTTTTGGAGTTAGGTATTTGTTAAAATAATTATGGGGGCAGCAGAACTGTGAAAACGGTTCTGCTGCTGTTTTTGTGTGACAGTAAAAATAAACCCCCTGCTATGCAGGGGGAGGGAAGATCTTTAGATATAAGTAATCTCCTGTGTTA
>NZ_WQQE01000098.1:0-367 GCF_018785655.1 Blautia sp. MCC269
TTGAATTGGGGCTTTGGGATGAAATTTCGAAAAATCCAAAAAAATTTGAATTTTATGGTTGACAAGCATAACTCCCAGTGGTATTATAACTGAGCTGTCGCAAATAATTGTTTTTGAAAAGTAAACAATTAAAAAGGATTTCAGAAAAAAGAAATTCACTGTTGACAAAAGACAGAAGATATGATAAAGTATCCAAGTCGTCAACAAAACGACAACAAAATCTTAACTCAAAAATGTTTGAAAAAAACTTGAAAAAAGTACTTGACAAACAAAAAGAGATGAGATAGAATAAACGAGCTGTCTGAGAGACAGACAAAACAAACCTTGATAACTAAACAGTGAAACACATACGATTCTCGAAAATTTC
>NZ_WQQE01000099.1:0-418 GCF_018785655.1 Blautia sp. MCC269
TTTTAAGATCGATGGAAAAGAAGTATATGCAGTGGACGATAACAGATTTGGAAGTTTCAATACTGGGGTAGGACAGGATGTGTTACTGAAAACAGATCAAAATTCTACACATCTTAAATATTTTAACGCCTGTATATCTTATGACGGTGATTATGATCTGAGTAATAAAACAGTAGAAATCACATTAAAGAATCTTACGGAGGAAGGAGATTATGATACGACTGTTATTACAGATGGAACATGGGATTTTAAATGGACTCTGGGTGCAGTAAAGCCTCCGACAACTCTGGAAGTGAATCGGAAATGTGATTTTGGAGGTTATGAAATCACTGTGAAAGAAATGGAAGTAACGCCCCTTTTATGGTCATTATATCTTGATTATGATGAAGCTATGAAGGTGTATGAAGATGAAAAAAAC
>NZ_WQQE01000100.1:0-200 GCF_018785655.1 Blautia sp. MCC269
CAGTATTGCAGTCTTGCAAGCACATAGGCATACAGTACATCATAGCGGATATAGTGCATGGAACACTGGCGTAATCCCTGCCCGTTCTTGCTGCAATGGTAGTACCCGTATGGGTTCTTATTCTGCTTGTTTTCCCCATAGGCTAAAGACCATCCGCAGTCTGCACATTTTATCAATCCTGCGAAAATCTGTGTCGTACC
>NZ_WQQE01000012.1:0-58397 GCF_018785655.1 Blautia sp. MCC269
ATTGATGCAGACCGTAGAATAGCTGTTTTTATTCCGCTTTTTTGATTTGAACCTTGGAAAACCTGTTTTCAGCTGTTTGAAAAAGTTCTGAAATGCCATATCAAGGTGCCTGAGCGATTGTTGTAATGCGATACTATCTACTTCCTTTAAAAATCCGTATTCTTCCGTTTTCTTCATTGCAGCCATTTCTTTTGCACAAATAGTATATGTTACATTGGTCTTGTTCTCCTCATACTGCCTGATTTTTCTATCAAGCCAATGATTATATACCATTCTCACACATCCAAAAGTCTTAGCAAACAAAATCTTCTGCTCATCATTGGGATATATTCTGAATTTATATGCTCTGTTTGCCACCATGCCACTTCCTTTTCCTAGAAAAATCATCTACGATACTCGACCACAATCACAAGATGATAGTATAGTAAGAATGCTAAATGTGCGTTATTATCTAAATTTATTGTATTTTAATTTTTATTTTTATTATTCGACTAAATATACTATACTATGATTAGGATACTCTATCAAGTAGGTAACAGACGCAATTCATCTCCCACCTTAGAGGTTGGAGTCTTCTTGCTAGAAGAGGATAAAACTGAATGCAACTACGATACAGAACAGTGTACCACAGAGATCTACGATGGTTGCTCCGGTATCAGCGGAAATGATCACTTCCGGTCCGATATTAAATACAACCATCACTGCAAAAACAGCTCCGATGATCTTGGATACCAGATACAGCGGTGTGGTGGTAAACGCTCGTGTCAGATAATGATTCTTACGGATCCACTCCGGTTTTGCAAAGTAATCATAGGTACTCATGATTGCAGATACGATCAGGATAACTACGATAATGTAGCTTAAGCTTCCTCCGAACAGACCTTTGATCCAGCTTTTCAGGAAATTCAACAATGTAGTAAAGGATTCTCCCTGAGGGATTGGCACCAGAAACATCAGAATACCGAATGCGGAACCAATTTGTCGTAGAAGTAAAAGCTGTCAAAGTTTCCGTCTTCTTTATACACAACGGAAAGCGCGGTAGTTGCCGCGCAGGTGGCCGCGATAGTCGGGAAGGTAAATACCGGAAGACCGGCTTTCTCAGCAGTTCCCTTGGCTGTATCCAGAGCTTTTCCGCCGCCCATGCCGAAGATCATGTCTGCACCACATTTTTTTGCGTGCTCTGCCAGCTCTTCCATTCTTGCGTACGTGCAGTCTGTGCCGAAAAGAACCGTGTCTACGATCTGGATCTCAGAGGCCAGCGCCTGAATAAGCTTCTCTTTTCCTGCTTTCAACGCCATTTCTCCACCGATCAGCAGAGCTTTTTTCCCATAATGGCGGCACACTTCTCTGACATTCTGATACGCATCCTCACCGATGGTATAATTTGCGAAATTCACTGAGTATGTCATTTTAACAGCTCCTTCATTTTCTTCAGGCGGGAAAGTGCCTCGTCGATGGTTTTCTCCTCACGTGCAAAATGGAGACGGATCAGATTGTTGACATCCTCACGGAAAAAGCTTGATCCCGGCACTGCCGCAACCCCGATGTTTTTGATCATCCACTCGCAGAATTCTAGGTCTGTATAACCGGCAAACTGAGGAAGATCCAGGAATTCCTGAATGTCGATCATGACGAAATAAGTTCCCTGTGGAACATTGTGCTTCAGGCCGATCTCATCCAGGCCATTAAGGAAATGTTCTCTTTTCTTTGTATATAAAGCAAGAAGGTCTTCATAGTAGGATTCCGGGAAATTCAGTCCCACAACTGCTGCCTCCTGAAGTGGTGCTGCTGCTCCTACGGTCAGGAAATCATGAACTTTTTTTGCTCCCTCGATCACTTCCTCCGGTCCGATAAGATATCCAAGACGCCAGCCGGTGATGGAGTAGGTTTTGGAGAGGGAGTTACAGGTGATGGTGTGCTCGTACATTCCCGGAAGGGATGCCATGCATACATGTTCATTTGGAGCATAGACCATATGCTCATATACCTCATCTGTCACAACAAAGCCGTCGTATTTCACAGCAAGCTCACCGATGGCTGTCAGCTCTTCTCTTGTGAAAACTTTTCCGCATGGGTTAGACGGATTGCAGACGATGATGGCTTTTGCTCCGGCTTTGAATCCTTCCTCCACCAGATTGATATCAAATTCATAAGTCGGCGGTACCAGCGGAATGTAGATAGGCTCTGCTCCGGAAAGGATGGCATCAGCTCCGTAGTTCTCATAGAACGGGGAAAATACCATAACTTTATCTCCTGGATTGCAGATGGTCATCATGGCACTCATCATAGCCTCGGTTCCGCCGCAGGTTACTACGATCTCAGTCTCCGGATTGATCTCTCTTCCGATGGCTTTTCCCTGCTTTCTGGCAAGGGCTTCACGGAAGTTTTCTGCTCCGAAGGTTATGGAGTACTGGTGCGGTCCCTCGTAGGCTGTTTTTGCAAGTGCATCCAGGATTGCTTTCGGCGGATCAAAATCCGGGAATCCCTGAGACAGATTGATAGCTCCGTACTCATCGCTGATCCTGGTCATACGGCGGATCACGGAATCTGTAAATGTATTAACGCGGTCACTTAATTTGGGCATGGTTTTCTCTCCTTTTTATTCTTGTGCAGGTATCTCTTATTTTTCAGGACAGACTGGTTCCATTTAAGTCCGTCCACTCTGTCCGTTGCGTTCCTCTCAAAACAGCTATATAATAAAGTATACCGTTACGTTATAGTCAAGGAGGAATTGTATATTTATGCAAAAATTCAATGATCCATGCATAAAAACCGGAGATTTTGCACGTCTCTGCGGCACAAACAAGCGCACACTGATCCATTACGATGAGATCGGGCTGTTTAAACCTGCCTATACCGATGACCGTGGCTACCGTTATTACAGCGAAAGCCAGTTTGATGTATTTTTTACCATCAACTGTCTGAGTAAGCTTGGCATGCCTCTGAAAGAGATCGGTGCATTCTTAAACCACCGCAATCCCCAGGCATTAAAAAAACTCCTTCTCGAACAACGGGAAGAAGTTTTAAAAGAAGAAGAACGAATCCGAAAAACACGTCAGGTTATCGAAACGAAGCTTGCTCTTGTTTCTCTCCAGGAAAAGCTGGAAAGCAACCAGGCCGGGAGCAGCACGGAACATATTTTCCAGGAATATACACCGGAAGAATATATGATCCTAAGTGATCCATTAAACACCAATGACCACGAGGCCATCATCCACACCCTCTGCAGCCACATCGGCTACTGCAACAAAAACAACCTGAATGCCGGCCATCCTTATGGCGCCATGCTGGATGTCTCGGAACTGCGCCAGGGGCATCTGGATACCTATGCATATTTTTTCACCAAAGTCATTGACCGCCCGGAAGATTTCCCCTTCCATATCAAGCCTGCCGGCACTTATGCGGTGGCTTATCTGAAGGGGGATTACTATGATTCGGAGGAAACTTACAGGAAGCTGTTTCAGTGGATCGATGAAAATGGCTTTCGTACCGGGCAGTATTCCTATAAAGAAGCGATCATCGATGAGCTGGCCGCTGATTCCTCGGAGGAATATCTTACCAAGATTTCGGTACAGATTTTCTGAGTATCTGCCATGTGACAGGTCAGATACTTAGACACCTCAAATATTTACACTTACAACGCCTCTTTATACAGCGCCAGAATATCCTCCCACCCGGTTTTCCACGGATTCACCGCAATGTTTCCGCTTTTCATGGCATCGTCTGTCATCTGGGAAAAATGCTCATCCGTAACCCCTGCGTCAGATAATTTTGCCGGAATCCCAACCTGTGTGTTCAGCTCACGTACTGCCTGCTCCAGCATTCCCTTCGAAAACTCAGATGCATTTTTCTTTTCCGGGGAAATGTAATGATAGATCTTTTGATATTTTTGAAATGCTGCCTCTTCGTTATATTTCACGATATATGGAAAAAGGATTCCATTTGCAACCCCATGGGGCACATTGTAAAAAGCGCTGACCGGATGGCTCATTGCATGGATATTTCCAAGCCTTGCCCAGGAAAAAGCGATTCCCGCAAACAGGGAACCTGCTAGCATATCAGAAGCTGCCTCCAGGTTGCTGCGCTCTGCCACATAAGCACGGATACTCCTGCCGATCAATTCCATCGCTTTTTCACTCATGGCCTCGGAAAACGGGGATGCATCCAGAGAAACGTAAGATTCTTCCGCATGGATCAGTGCATCGATCCCACAGGCAGCTGCTACCGAAGCCGGTGCGGATGTAAGAAGCAGCGGATCCAGAAGTGCATAAGCCGGAATCAGTTTATAGGAAAATACTGTAAGCTTATAATTTCTCTTATGATCCGTGATCACAGAAAAAGCCGTAACTTCTGAACCGGTTCCTGCAGTTGTGGGAATTGCGATCAGTGGGATGATCTCGCCCGGAACTTTGTCCGCACCTTCATATTCTGTGATACTTCCGCCATATTTTGCCACAACACCTACGGCTTTTGCCACGTCCATGGGAGAACCGCCTCCAAGTGCAACAATAAAATCTGCCCCGCTTACCTTAAATGCTTCCGCTGCCCGTTCCACAGTCTCTACAGATGGATTTCCTTCCGTGTCGCAGAAAGTACTGACTGCGATGCCTGCCTGTGTCAGGATTTCCTCACACTGCCCGACTACACCAAGTCTGTTCAGTGTGGGACCGGAAATGATAAAACCATGTTTTCCTCCAAGCTTCCCGGCTGCCCCGGGAAGCTCTTTTAATACACCTTCACCAAAAAGAATATTCTGCGGTACGGAAAATGTAAATCTTTTCATGCTGTCTCCTCCGCTTATTTCGAAAGTGCTTTTACCGTTTCTTCGATGATCGCTGCCGCCTGATCGCAGTCTTCCTCCGTAATGATAAGCGGCGGTACCATACGGATGGTGTGTGCCCCAATTGCTGTGATCAGAAGGTGTCTGTCCAGGCATCCGTGTTTTACATCCACACCGGAAATGGTATCATCAAATTCCACACCTACCAGAAGTCCCTGTCCACGAATTTCCTTTACATGAGGGATCTTTGCAAGTTTTTCCATAAAATAGGCGCCCATTTTTGCCGCATTGCCGGCCAGATCTCTGTCAAGAAGTTCTCCAACCTCTGCAAGAGCTGCAGCACAGGAAACCGGATGCCCGCCAAAAGTTGTTCCATGAGAACCAGGCGTGAACGCTTTTGCCACTTCCTCTGTGGCACAGATCGCACCGATCGGCATGCCACCACCGAGGGCTTTGGCCATGGACACGATATCCGGTTTGATCCCGTAATGCATATAGCTCATCACTTTACCGGTTCTGCACCAGCCTGTCTGAACTTCATCAATCAGAAGAAGCATATCGTTCTCATCACAGAATTCCCGGAGGCCTTTCATAAATTCCATTGTAGCCGGATGGACACCGCCCTCGCCCTGTACGGGTTCTACCATGATGGCAATGGTATTTTCTGTGCAGGCATCTTTGAAAGCTTTGAGATCATTGTACGGTGCGTAGGAAAATCCGTAAGTCATGGGACCAAATCCAACCTGGCATCCGTTTCCCGGCTGGCCTGTGGCTGACATGGCACCAAAAGTTCTTCCATGGAATCCCATTTTTGCAGTTACGATATGATAACGGTTTGGACCGTACTTTTCGATTCCATATTTTCTGGCCATCTTGATCATAGCTTCATTTGCCTCTGTACCGGAGTTCTGGAAAAAGATCTTGTCCATTCCGATGGTTGTGCAGACTTTTTCCGCAAGAAGGGCCTGTGGAATGGTATAGGGATAGTTGAAGGTATGCATCAGTGTCTGTGCCTGATCTACAACTGCTTTTACAACTTTTTCATTGCAGCTTCCTGCGGAGTTTACTGCGATACCTGCATAAAAATCCAGATATTTTTCTCCTTTTTCATTGTAGATATACTGATCTTTTGCACTTTCTGCCAGAAAATCCATTCTCTCATAAGTCTCGATCATGTATTTGTTTACTTTTTCCTTGATATCCTCAAATGTCAGTCCTGTTTCTTCCAGCTTCATTTCGTTTCCTCCCCTTTTACCATTTTTTCTGATAAGATCTGATCCCGTGTGATCAGGTCTTTCATTACCAGATATTCTTCGATCATCTTTACGCATCCTGCAATTCCGACTTTTTCGCTGTTCAGCGTCATATCGTAATTGACGGGATTGGTCCAGTAATTTCCTTTTGTATAATATTTATAATAGTCCGCTCTGTACTTATCTGTATTCTCGATGGTGGCTGCTGCCACATCCGCAGATACTTTCATCCGCTGCATGGTACGGGCCAGACAGAAGGCACGTGGAGCTTCGATATAGATGCTGACCACATTTTTTCTGCCCTTCAGAACATAGTCCGCACATTTTCCAACGATCACACAGGATTCCTGATCTGCCAGGTTCCGGATAATCTGTGACTGATACTCAAACAACCGGTCGTCGGAAACAAATTTTTCATTTCTTGCAATGTACTGTCTGGATCTGGGCAGCCCTTTAAGGAATCCTGTAAAGCCTCCGTTATTCCGGATACGCTCATTGATATCCAGGAAGAGCTTTTCATCCAGTCCGCTCATCTGGCTTGCCAGTGTCAGGATACGGTTTTCATAACAGTGGATCCCAAGATCTTTTGCCAGCATGGAAGCGATCTCTTTTCCGCCTGTTCCGAAACCTCTTGCAAAAGTTACAATAAAATTTTCCATTTTCCTGCCTCCTATCCTGCCAGATACCTGCTTAAAAACTCTCTGGTACGGGCGTTTTTCGGATTTTTAAACAGCTCTGCCGGAGGTGCGTCTTCCACAATGTAACCCTGATCCATAAAAATCGTTCTGGTAGAAACATCTCTGGCAAACGCCATCTCATGGGTTACAATGATCATGGTAAGTCCTGTGGTTGCCAGTTCTTTCATAACATTTAAGACTTCTCCTACCATCTCCGGATCAAGGGCTGAGGTCGGTTCGTCAAAAAGCAGGACCTCCGGGTTCATGCAGAGAGATCTTGCAATGGCAACCCTCTGCTTCTGTCCACCGGAAAGTTGTGTGGGGTTCGCATTGATAAACGGTGCCATTCCCACCTGTTTGAGATGTGTGATCGCCCGGTCAAAAGCTTCCTCTTTTGACAGATGGAGTACTTTTCTTGTACAGAGCATACAGTTCTGAAGAACCGTCATGTTGTTAAAAAGATTAAAAGACTGAAAAACCATGCCCACCTTTGACCGGTAATCATTGATCTCCTTCTGTACTGCCCCGATCTCTTTTCCGTGGTATCGGATCTTTCCGCTGGTCTGTGTTTCCAGTTTGTTGATGCAGCGGAGCAGCGTGGATTTTCCGGAACCGGAAGAACCTACGATACAGATGATCTCTCCTGGCTCCACGTTGAAATCAATTTTTCGCAGTACCTCATGCTGTCCAAAAGATTTACTTAATTCTTCAACGGATATGATTGCATCACCCATAATTTCTCCCTCCTTACGGATTGTCCATATATTCCACTGCAAGTGCATAGTTCTCTGTTTTTTTCATTTTCTTCTCAAGGAAAGTAAACAGACGGTTGAATACAAAACAGAGTACAAAATAGATCACTGCGATCACAAGATAGGATTCAAAATATTTATAATAATTTCCGCCTACAGTTTTCGCTGCCATAAACAGCTCCTGAACTGCGATAACATTCAGAACGGAAGTCATTTTCAGATTTGTAAGAAATGTATTTGCCATCTCAGGGATGATATTTTTGAAGGCCTGCGGAAGTACTACATAGATCATGGTCTTCATAGGTGACATTCCCATGGCCCAGGCGCCTTCCCTCTGTCCCATATCAATGGAACCGATGCCGGCTCTGACAGTTTCTGCCATATAAGCTCCGGTGTTCAGTACCGTTACCATAACACCTGCAAACAATGGTGTAATATTCACATTTGCCTGACGGATACCATAATACAGGACCATTGCCTGAACGATCATTGGCGTATCTCGGAAAACCTCCACATAGATCCTGCAGATTGCCTTTAAGATTTTAAAAATTCCTTTTTTCAGAATGCTGTCGCCTTCATTGATACGGATATCCTGGATGATACCGATGATATAGCCAAGCAGGAAACCAAGAATGGTTCCTGCTACAGCTATATAGAGAGTCAGCCAGGTCCCTTCCAGAAACATACCGGAATATTTTTTTGCCAGAAAGATCATCCATTCCAGGGAATTGGAAGGATCTGTAATTGAAAAGCCTAACATATCTCCACCTCACTTGGACTAGTTCGCTGCCGGCTGCTGTGTCAGAACAGTATCCATCAGCTCATCCATTTTCTCTTTATCGTTCCAGCCGATGTCATCCATAGCACCCTGCAGCTTATCTCTCAGCTCTGTGTCATCTTTTCTTGTTGCAATGCAGACATTGACCATTTCATCATCATCTTTAAAGGTATCCTTCTCATCCAGGTTGATGATCTTCAGATCCTTGTTTGTCAATGCTGCTGATTCTGCTGTAGGAACATCTACAACGCAGACATCTGCAACTCCGTTGGAGATTGCCATAAAGCACTCGGATGTTGTCTCATAGTTTCCGGACTGCTCTGCACCGTCGATCTGATCCAGAAGCGGTACCCATCCGGTTCCAAGCTGTGTGGTAACCTTGCAGCCTGTTCCTGCAAGATCGGAAAGGCCTTTGACATCATCATATTTGCCGCCTGCCTTTACCACGATACAGTTATCTCTGTAATAATATGGTTCTGTAAATGCATATGATTTTTCTCTTTCTGCCGTTTTTCCCATACCTGCGATAATACAGTCATAATCGCCGGCATCCATGGAGATTCCGATGGAAGACCACTCCACCTTGTGGATCTCCAGCTTCATTCCAAGCTGATCTGCAAGCTTCTGGGCTACTGCCACATCGTAGCCATATGCGTAATAATCACTGCCGTAAATAGGTTCTGCCTTGCTTCCGTCCGGGGTTGTGTCGGTATCCTGGGTCCAGTTAAACGGTGCATATGCACATTCCATACCTACTCGTAACACATCCTCATCAGATTTATCTGCTGCCCATGTGGAAGCCGCTGTAGATGCTAACATTGCTACGGAAATAATACCTGTGATCATCATTTTGCCTAAAAGATTTTTTTTCATATTCGTTTCCTCCTCTTCTACATAGCTGGCACAAAACATATTTACCTGGTCGACCTGAACGTTTTCGCCTGAAAACAAAAAGGGCGCTGAAAGAATTTTTTCATTTCCTTCAACGCCTTTGTTGTTTTGATGAACTCCATTATACTCAGGAGAATTTTTTCGTCAACTTTCATTTTGCACAAATTAACTGTTCATTTTGCATAGTGCAGATGCCTGATACTGTATTCGCATGAACCTGACCATCAGGAAAACATCAGCCGTTTGATCAGGATGCAGTTCACCACATCCAGATATTCCATGTAGTCATCCAGCTCAAAATCCACCAGTTCCTGGATCTTGTTCAGCCGGTACTGCAGGGAATTTCTGTGGATAAAAAGTTCCTGGGCTGTTTTTCCCACGCTGAATCCGTTCATATAATAGGCAAGCAGGGTATCCAGGAGAAACGTTCCGTTGGCGTGGTCGTATTCTTCCAGTTTTCCAAGCCTTTCATTACAGTAATTCAGGATCTCATCATGGTTATCGTTATTGAACAGATACTGGTAAATCCCCATGGCTGTGGCACTTAAAACTTTCTTGTGTTTGGGATTTGGAAGCATGTCTTTTTTGGGGATCAGCCGTTTTGCCTCCTGATAGCTGGTACCGAAATCTGCCGGATTGGTGTAGATCCCGCCCAGGATACAGGTGCTCCGGATGGTTCCGTGAAACTGGGGGCTGGCATCGATCTTCTGCAGGACTTTCTCCAGCTCATGCTCGATACTTTTGTCCTTTTTTGCCTCAAAAAGAAGAACAAACTTGTTAAGAAACCTGAGGAACATGGGCTTTCCTTCCATTTCCATAACTTCCTGGTTCAGATAATTGGCATAATATTCATAGATATGTTCATCCTGTTCCAGATTGATGCCATACTTCCGGTCAGCCACAATAATCCCAACTCTGCAGGGTGTGGTGAAATTGATCCCGAACTGCTGGGAGATCTTCTCGATATAACGGTCATTGATATCATAGCCAAACAGAAGATTATACAGATAATCTCCCATCCGCTTATTCTGCATTTCATATTCCAGAATGATCTTTCCCACACTCTGGGCAATATCCACAAATGAGGCCCCTTCCCACCGGATGTAAAACAGCGGAAGTTTCAGCTCATTGGCTTTGTCGATCATTTCTTTTGGAACAGGTTCCCGGTCATCGGTGATGGAAATCCCAAATCCGGAAATTCCAAGTCCATACAGTTCTTCCATGGCTTTCTGCGCTTCCGCAAGATCAAACCGGACATAATCTACCACGCACAGGGCAAAATTTCCCTGGTTCATATGCTCCGCAAACGGCCGGGTCTGCACCATATAGGTCCATGTGACAGGTCTTGTAAGACCCTTTTCCCCGGCGATCAGTTCCACTCCGTCCAGCTGCAGTTCCAGTATATCCTGACAGGTGATCATATGCATTCTCCTTTATCTTTGCAATATTTCACACGCTCTCCTTCATAAATACCGGAAAGTAAACCTTATTCCCCGCTTCTATATGCTCATGAACGCAGTCACATCGTGATCTATCCGTTCCAATTTTCTCATCCTGACAATTATCCTAGCAGAAATATCAGATTCCGGCAACTTATAACGCTGTACCAATCTTTGTGCTGACAGATTTTTCAGCACGCTCTTTTACAAGGTTTCGTCCAAGCAAAGTCAGGCATACAAATGCGATCACCGCAAAAACAGCTCCGATTCCAAATACCACGTTCATTCCATAACCATTGCCTCTTACCAGGCCGGAAATTGCCGGTGCGCCAAAGGTTGCGAATACGATACCAAACATGACAAATCCATAATTTTCCCCTGTGTGCTTCATTCCGAAAATGGAACTTGTCAGAGACGGGAAACTTCCCATGATACCGCCGTAGCAGCCGTACATCAGAACAACGGCAACGGTTACTGCCAGAGATCTGGATGAAAAAAGACCTCCCATAGCGATCACTGCCACAATCAGTACTCCTTTGATGCAGACGATCCTTCCCACTTTATCTGCCAGTGTGGGAAGTACCAGTCTTGCTCCTGCATTGACAATGGAACCCAGCATAACGGCGCTGACTGCCACTGCGGACGGAATCCCGAGATCAATCTGATAGGTCTGGGATACTGGTGAAACCATAAAATAAGAGGTCAGTCCAAAGAACATGGTCGCAAGGAGAAGATAAAAATTCTTTGTACGCATCATCTCTCCGGATGTGTATTGTTTCACCTCCGGTGTCCCTGCCTTTACCCCAGAGCCGCCTGCGTTTATCAGGCTCTTTTCCGGTGCCTGAAAAAAGATGCCGCACAGGATCCAGGAAACCGTGATGGCCACGCCAACGATCAGAAGGGTTTTCTGCACGCCTTCCGCTTCCAGCAGTTTTCGGCTCAGCGGCGCCAGGAAAAATCCGCAAAGTCCGTTGGCAGTTACCACAACACCGGAAGCAAATCCGGTGCGGTCCGGAAACCATCTCTGTACTGTTGCCAGGATCACCGTATAGATCATTCCCTGACCAAATCCCTGCATCACGCCATAGGTAAGATACATAGGAACCGGTGTGGGCACGATCAGGAAAGCAGATGCCAGAATTCCTGCCGCAAAGATTCCTCCGCCGATCCATACGATCGTTTTTTCCTTAAAGTGGTTCTGCATCCTTCCGCCTACGATGTTTCCAAATACAAAGGTGCTCAGTGCCAGGTAAAAGCACATGGATGCCTGTCCCTGACTCCACCCTGCCTGCTCCATCACATAAGGCTGGTAAATGGACCATACATGCGGATATCCGGTAAAAAAGATCGCGAAAGCTCCGAATATCATAGTCAGCAGACGCTGTTTTTTCTGTGTTCCTGTTAAATTCAGCTGCAATGCTCCTGTCATAATTTCCTCCCCTGAAAAACTTTCCGGCCTGTTTGCGTGCCGTTTTTTATTTTGCGTGCTAAATGCGTGTTTATTTTGTTGTATGTATGTTATCACACGCTATTTGATTATGCAATATAAATTTATATCTTTTCTGTTTTTCTCATTTTTGTCTAAATCATCCCTTTATTTCTTTGTATATTATTCACAATGGCACCACTTTTAGCACGCATGTGCACGCAATTATTTTTCTCTGTAATCCTTATTTTTTCTAAACTGTACACGTTATGTTTCTTTTTGGGTACAAAAAAGCACGCATTTCAAACAGGCGTGCTTTTCCGTTCTTCTTATTTCTTTTCCGCTTTATCTGTTCACAGCTTCAAAACTGTCCCTTTAAAAATTATTATTTTTGGATATTTTTAAATGCACAATCCCGGTTTATAATCTGTAACCATCAGAAATCAAACACGAAACCAAAGATCAGGGAGGATAAAGATCATGTCTACAACAAACGAAAGATATAAACTGAACAAAGAACTGGCACAGATGTTAAAGGGCGGTGTGATCATGGATGTCACCACCCCGGAGCAGGCTAAGATCGCAGAGGCTGCCGGTGCCTGTGCGGTTATGGCGCTGGAGCGTATCCCTGCAGACATCCGTGCGGCAGGTGGTGTTTCCCGAATGAGTGACCCAAAGATGATTGAGGGAATCCAGAATGCGGTTTCCATTCCTGTTATGGCCAAATGCAGGATCGGACATTTTGTGGAGGCCCAGGTGCTGGAAGCCATTGAGATCGACTATATTGATGAAAGTGAAGTGCTTTCTCCTGCGGATGATATCTATCATATCAACAAAAGAGACTTTAAGGTTCCTTTTGTATGCGGTGCCAAAGATCTTGGCGAAGCACTCCGCCGTATCAATGAAGGTGCTTCCATGATCCGTACAAAAGGTGAACCAGGAACCGGTGATATCGTTCAGGCAGTCCGCCATATGCGAAAAATGAACAGCGAGATCGCAAAACTTACCAGCATGCGTGAGGACGAACTCTTCGAAGCCGCAAAAACACTCCAGGTTCCTTATGAGCTGGTATCCTATGTTCATGACAACGGCAGACTTCCGGTTGTAAACTTCGCGGCCGGCGGTGTTGCCACTCCTGCAGATGCCGCTCTTATGATGCAGCTTGGCGCGGAAGGTGTATTCGTTGGTTCCGGTATCTTCAAATCCGGAAATCCGGCCAAAAGAGCCGCTTCCATTGTAAAAGCAGTTACCAACTACACCGATGCAAAGCTGATCGCAGAACTTTCCAGAGATCTCGGCGAGGCCATGGTGGGAATCAATGAACAGGAAATCGCCTTACTGATGGCAGAAAGAGGCAAATAATGACAATTGCGGTACTGGCTTTACAAGGTGCTTTTGCAGAACATGAAAAGGTTCTTGACCGCCTTGGCGTTTCTCATATCGAGCTTCGCCAGGCCAGCGATCTTGACCAGCCTTTTGATGCACTGATCCTCCCGGGCGGAGAAAGCACCGTTCAGAGTAAACTTTTAAAAGAACTTGAGATGTTTGAACCCCTGAAAAAAAGAATAGAAAACGGAATGCCCGTCCTGGCTACCTGCGCCGGACTGATCCTTCTGGCGTCGGAAATCGAAGGACAGGACAGCTGTCATTTCGGCACCATTCCCATGTGCGTCCGCAGAAATGCCTATGGACGACAGCTGGGAAGCTTCCATACAGAAGAAACGGTTGAATCTGTGGGCAAAGTCCCCATGACTTTTATCCGTGCGCCTTATGTATCTGACGTTTATGAGGATACAAAGATACTGGCATCTGTCGAAGACCGGATCGTTGGCGTACAGTACAAAAATCAGCTGGCTTTTGCCTTTCATCCGGAACTGGATGAAGACACCCGGATCCATAAAAAATTTCTGGAGATCGTCCGGAATTCCTGTAACTGAAAATCCGGGAACACAGTCCATACTACTCTGTGTTCCCGGATCTTCTGATATTTTCTGAGATTTATTTTCCCACTTATTTAATTGTCTTCAGCTCATACTCTCTGGTTCCAAGGCCAATCTTTTCTGCCTGATCCAGAGTTGCCTTCCACTCAATATTCGGATTGGAATCCTTAAAGTGGTCATGATGGCAGTGCCATCCCGGCTCTGCCAGATGCTCTCCAAGCTGGCTGTTGGCGATCGGTGTTGCCTTCAGGCAGGCATCTGCACAGGCCTGATCCAGTGCAACCGGGTCAAAGCTTGCGAACATTCCGATATCCGGAAGGATCGGCGCATCATTTTCACCATGGCAGTCACAGTTAGGGCTGATATCCTGTACCAGTGCAATATGGAAATGGGGACGTCCGTGACAGACAGCCTGTGCATACTCTGCCATCTTGCGGTCAAGAAGCTCGTTTGCACTGCTATTCGGATTGTATACGGCATCATAGCTGCAGGCCCCGATACAGCGGCCACAGCCTTTGCATTTATCGTAATCGATAACTGCTTTCTTGTTTATATATGTAATCGCATCACTTCCGCACTCTTTCGCACAACGGCGGCAGCCACGACAGACATCTTCATGGATGGCCGGCTTTCCGCTGGCATGCTGCTGCATTTTTCCGGCACGGCTTCCGCATCCCATACCGATATTCTTCAGAGCACCGCCAAAGCCGGTTGTCTCATGTCCCTTGAAATGGCTGAGACTGATAAAAATATCTGCGTCCATGATAGCATGTCCGATCAGGGCAGTTTTGCAGTATTCTCCGTTTACTACCGGAACTTCTACTTCATCGGTTCCTCGAACTCCGTCACCGATGATGATCTGGCATCCGGTTGTGATCGTGTTAAATCCGTTAAGATTTGCACAGTCCAGATGCTCCAGTGCATTCTTTCTGCTTCCCGGATAAAGAGTATTACAATCTGTCAGGAACGGCATTCCGCCCTGCTCCTTACAAAGATCTGCGACTACCTTTGCATAGTTCGGACGAAGGAATGCCATATTTCCAAGCTCTCCGAAATGCATCTTGATGGCTACGAATTTTCCATCCATATCGATATCTTTGATTCCTGCGGCAACACAGAGTTTTTTCAGTTTGTCCAGCTGGCTGGTTCCTACCGGACAACGAAAATCAGTGAAATAAACTGTTGATTTCTCCATTCTGGTTTTCCTCCTGTTTGATCATTTCAAAATAAATTTACCCTTTTCCTGACAATATGTCCAGTTTTTATACAAAAATGTATAAAAATGCGCTACTCTACTCTCGAAAAAGAATCTGCGAAAAATACCGGAACTTTCCATCATTGGTCCAGCACTGCATTCCCACAGCATCTGCCATCTTCTGCGCATCCACACAATAGGCAGACATACAGGAATTATGCTTGTATGGTCCGGCGCTCATAATCAGAAGATCTGTTTTTCCGGACTCTTTCATCTTCTCCGCCAGCTGTTCGGTCAGTCTGTTATGAGCGAGTTTTGCCTTTTTGTAGTCCATAAGACTGTCCTGGGTTGTCTGAAGCACCAGGGTTTTTTCGTAATTCAGGGCACGCTCTTTCATTTCTTCCACAGTTCCGCTTTCCGGTGGACAGGCAGGATTTTTGTCATAATTGCCGCAGGCATTCTCCTCACAGAAAACACGGTATTCCGGCACAAATACCAGTTTATCCGTGTCCATCACTGCAGCATCGGAAAATCCCAGTTTTTTTGCTTCTTCAATAAAGTCCATTTTTCTCTCTCCTGTGTTTTTCTTTTATAGTGCCACATTTTGAAACGGATTACAAGAGCAGACAGCCCGCTCCGCTTTCCAGCTGTGCAGCTCCTGACTTCAGACTGCCGGTTTCCTCTGACAGTGCGGCACTTCCGGATTTCAGATTTTCCATTCCGCTTACCAGTGTGCTGCTTCCGGATTTCAGCTGTTTTGTTCCTGCTGCCAGTTTACTGCTTCCGCCCGCAAGAGAAAAAAGGCAGATCACTCTGCCGCCAGACGGATAAATTCTTCCATCTCTCTTGTCTTAAATTTATTCTTATGGTAAAAGATCTGCCGGTACATGGATATCTCCACGTCTTCCACATGTAAAAGGGCGATCCGTCCTTTCCGGATATCCCGCTCCACAGCCAGGTATGGCAAGAAAGAAAGTCCGTGATTTTTTTCCAGCATGCGGATGATAAAAGCGGTGTCACTGATCTCCAGCACCGGGGACAGCGCCTGCTTCTTAAGAGCCAGCTGCTGATCCAGGGCCTGGCGATAATTGGCGTTCTTTTCTGTAAGGAAAAAAGGCTCTTCTAGGATATCTTCCATCTTTAACGTCTTTCCCGCAAACTCTGAATCCGCGGATGCCACAAACACTACCGGCTCCGCCTTCTCCATAACTTTCACCCAGTTCTGATCCCACCTCGGGGTATCCAGTATGTAGATTAAGTCCAGACCGTTATGCTCCATCATCCGGATCAGCTGCTCCGGTGTGTCGATGGTCACCTGCAGACTGACTTTTGGGTGAAACTCGCGGAACTTACCTAAGACTGAAGGAAGCTTGGCTGTACAGAGGGATTCTATCGTTCCGATATGCAGTGGATTTTTCAGTTCCGCATCATCATTCATTGATTTTTTTGCTTTATTTACATCATATAAGATCCGGCTTGCATGTTCCAGAAATTCTTTTCCGGACGGAGTAAGCAGCACGCGCTTTCCGGTTCTGTCAAAAAGCCGGGTTTCCAGTTCATTTTCCAGGAGACGGATCTGGACTGTGATGGCTGACTGGGAGTATCCCAGAACTTCTGCTGCCCTTGAAAAGCTCTGAAGTTGTGCCACATGTACAAACGTCTCCAACTGACGGATTTCCATGATTTTTCTCCCTTTTTCTATGAAAATTTTTCATCGTGATGATGAAATCTGTGAATTTGCCTTATTATTATATCAATGTTACAATACAATCACGAAGACGTCAATCGTATTTTTGTGCAAATTCACCAAAGCTTTTGGAATTTGCCAGGCAACCACATATTTTCATACTTAGGAGGAAAGAATCCAAATGGAAAAGAAAAAAATCAAGATCGGACTGGTTCCGAAGCTGATCATTGCCATCATTGTAGGTATCCTGTTCGGCCAGTTCCTTCCGGAAGGCTTCTGTCGCTTTGTTGTAACCCTTTCCGGATTTTTCAGTACCTTTTTAAAATTTGTCATCCCGCTGATGATCCTTGCCTATGTGACCATGGGTATTGCAGATCTTTCACAGGGTGCAGGCAAGCTTCTTCTGATCACAGTGGCTCTGGCATATGGCTCCACTCTGATCGCAGGTTCCGCATCCTATCTGGTGTCATCCAACCTGTTCCCTCACTTTATGAGTGAAGGTGCACTGGACCAGATCGCGGCTACTGCTGATGCATCCCTGACACCGTATTTCAGTATTACCCTGAGCCCTGTCATGGATACCCTTTCCGCAGTTGCCCTTGCCTTTGTGATGGGCCTCTGTCTCTCTTCCATGCGTGGAAAAGAGATGGGAAACAGCCTTTATAATGGAATGAGCGACTTTTCCAAGATCATTGACAAAGTCCTTCATACCATTATCATCCCGCTGCTTCCGCTTTACATCTGCGGAACTTTCACAGATATGACTATTTCCGGAAAAACATTTGCTATCTTAAGCATCCTCTGGAAAGTGTTCCTTGTTGTAATCATCATGCATCTGATCTGCATTACGATCCAGTTCTTGATCGCAGGTACTGTAAGCAAGAAGAATCCTTTTACCCTGATCAAAAACCAGATCCCGGGATATACCACAGCTCTTGGAACCCAGTCTTCCGCAGCTACCATTCCGGTCAACCTGGAATGTGCAAAAAATGACGGTGTATGCGAGCAGATCCGTAACTTCGTAGTTCCGCTCTGTGCAAACATCCACATGGCCGGTTCCATGATCACCATCACAGCCTGTGCAACAGCAGTCTGTCTTATGAACCAGCTGCCTATCAGCCTCGGAACTGTTGTTCCGTTTATCATGACTCTTGGTGTTGCCATGGTCGCATCCCCGGGTGCTCCAGGTGGTTCCATCATGACTGCCCTTCCGTTTCTTTACATGGTATTCGGAGCCGAAGCCGGTGATCCGGACGGCGCTATCTGCGCTATTATGGTTGCCCTTTACATTACACAGGATTCCTTCGGAACTGCCTGTAACGTATCCGGCGACAATGCCATCGGCGTAATCGTTGATACCATTTATAAGAAATTTATTGTAAAAACACCACAGGAGAATTAAGAAAAATGTCTTTTATCAGCGTATTTGACGTTATGGGCCCGAATATGATCGGTCCTTCCAGTTCTCATACCGCAGGTGCGGCGCGGATCGCTTTCCTTGCCCAGAAGATGATCACGCCGCCCCTGAAAAAAGTGGAGTTCACCCTTTACGGTTCCTTTGCCAGAACATACAAAGGACACGGTACAGACCGTGCCCTCCTTGGCGGGATCATGGGCTTTTCCACCGATGATATGCGTATCCGGAATTCTTTTGACATTGCCACGGATAAGGGAATTGACTTTTCCTTTACCCCCAATGAAGTGGAAACGGATGTGCATCCCAACACAGTAGATATCCATATGGTCAATGACCAGGGACAGGAAATGACGGTCCGGGGCGAATCTCTTGGCGGAGGCAAAGTCCGCATTGTGGAGATCAACCACGTAAAAGTGGATTTCACCGGCGAATACAGCGCCATCATCGTGATCCATCAGGATACCCCTGGTGTTGTGGCTTACATCACCAGATGCTTAAGTGAACGTAACATTAACATTGCTTTCATGCGCCTTTTCCGTGAATCCAAGGGAACCACCGCCTACACTATTGTGGAATCCGACGGCCATCTTCCGGAAGATATTGTAGAAAGCATTCACCAGAACACCAACATCCATGATGTCATGGTTGTCCAGATGTAGGGAAAAGGAGGAAACATTTCATGGATTTTAAAAATGCAAAAGAAATCCTTGCTCTCTGCCAGGAAAAAAATCTTCCAATTTCCGAGGTCATGCGCCAGCGTGAGATCCTCCTCGGCGAGACCACTGCCAAAATCGTGGATCAGCGCATGGACCGGGTTCTGGAGATCATGAAGGACGCTGCTTTTTCCCCGATCAAAAATCCGGTAAAGTCTATGGGCGGCCTTATCGGCGGTGAATCCCGGAAGCTCTACGAATTTCAGTTCCAGGGAAAAAGTCTCTGCGGCAATGTCCTCTCAAGAAGTATTACCTACGCTATGGCTACTCTGGAAACCAACGCTTCCATGGGCCTTATCGTTGCTTCTCCTACTGCCGGCAGTGCGGGGATCGTTCCCGGACTGATGCTTGCCCTTCAGGAAGTTTACGAATTTTCTGATGAAAAGATCCGCCAGGCACTTTTTAATGCAGGTGCCATCGGCTATCTTGCCATGCGTAACGCAACTGTCGCCGGTGCCGTAGGCGGATGCCAGGCTGAGGTTGGAATCGCTTCCGCAATGGCTGCTTCTGCTGCTGTGGAACTTCTTGGCGGTACGCCGTTGCAGTGTACGTATGCTGCTTCCACGGTTCTCATGAATATGCTGGGCCTGGTATGTGATCCGGTCGGCGGCCTGGTGGAATATCCGTGTCAGAACCGTAACGCAGCCGGTGTTTCCAATGCCCTCATTGCGGCAGAAATGTCTTTGGCAGGTATCACACAGTTTATCCCGCTGGATGAGATGATCGATACCATGTATACGGTGGGCAAAAAGCTTCCTGCCGAGCTTCGTGAAACTGCTCTTGGTGGCTGTGCGGCCACACCTTCTGCATGTGAGAGATGTCATCTTTGCAGTTGATGCTGTTTTTCATAAGCGGCCCATCATTATAACTATGAATAAAAACGGAGAATTCCTGAACTTTTCTTTCGGGAATTCTCCGTTTTCTATTCTTATAAAGTTTAGCTTATAATCTCATGCGTAAACATCTTTTATTTCTCCAGCACCGGAATGTCTCCCACACCGTTGAGGATCAGGCGCGGTCTGTACGGGAATTTGTCTACGGTTTCTCTTGTGGATACACCGGAAAGTACAAGAACTGTGTCAAGGCCTGTCTCAATACCGGCAATCACATCGGTATCCATACGGTCACCGATCATTACGGCTTCATTGGAATGTACGCCCAAAATACGAAGTCCGGTACGCATCATCAGAGGGTTTGGCTTGCCGACATAGTATGCCTGTTTGCCTGTGGTTGCCTCGATAGGTGCCACAAATGCACGGCAGGCCGGTGCGATTCCGCCTTCGATAGGACCTGTAATGTCTGTGTTGGTTGCAATGAGCTTGGCACCTTTGTTTACCAGGTTCATGGCACGTAAGATATGCTCATATCCGTATGTGGTCGTCTCACCTACAACTACATAGTCCGGGGAAACATCATCGATGGTGATCCCTGCATCATACAGAGCATTGTAAAGGCCATGATCTCCGATTACATAAGCGCTGCATCCCGGAGCCTGGCTCTGCAGGAACTTGGCAGTTGCAAGTGCACTGGTATAAAAATGTTCTTCCCCAACATCCAGTCCCATACGGAGAAGCTTCTCGTGAAGTTCTCTCGGGGAACGACTGCTTGCGTTGGTAAGGAACAGAAAGCTCTTATCTTCTCTCTGAAGCCATTCCACAAATTCCTTTACTCCGTCAAGAAGTTTGTTTCCGTGGTAGATCACACCATCCATATCGCAGATAAATCCTTTTTTGGATCTTAATGTTTCCATAAATTCCTCCCTGTCTGATGCGGATATTCGCAATCTGAATCCGCTGATTAATTCGTTTCTTTGTATACGATCTTCTCGATCTTATTTCGTAATTTCAGCATTCTGTAATCCAGATTTGCAATTTCTTCTGCATATTTTTTTAATTCTGCTTCAATTTCCGCATTGTCTCTTTTTTTATAATACAATTCATATTCTAACACAGACCAGTAATCCATTGCAATGGTCCGAAGCTGTATTTCCACCAGTTCTTTCTGCTCGCCTTCTGCAGAATAGATGGGAACTTTTATGATGAGATGCAGGCTTTTGTAGCCGTTTTTCTTTGGATTTCTGATATAATCCTTGATCCGGACAATCTCGATATCTTTCTGCATTTCCAGGAATTCTGCCACCTGGTAAAGTTCATCCTCAAAAGGACAGACCACGCGGATGCCGATGAGATCTTTCAGATTTTTCCTGGCTGTCTCGAAATCCGGTTCCAGTCCTTTTTTCAGAAGTTTTGCGTAGATGCTCTCCGCACTTTTGATCCGACTGGTAATCTGACTGATCACGGTACGTTTTTTCTGCCCGGAAAGTTCCGCATTGATCATCTTCAATTTTGCCATAAGGATATCAATAGCTGCCTTGCAGCGGAGACGGTAGTCCGGATCTTTGATGTAGCTTGCGATAGCTGCTGTTTTTTCTGCTGCCAGCTTCTGATTTTCCAGTTCCGTTGAATCCATAACTTTGCTCTGCTCTGATTTCTGAGCCGGATCATCCTTTTTGGGATTTTCCTTCTTCTGCGCCTCTTTGGCCTGTGTGAATCCTTCTTTCATGGATTTCTGTTTTTTACTTATTTTTTTCTTTGATTTCTTTTTTGTCATTTTTGCCTTATCTGTTATTTTCAGTTTTCGTGTACATCTTATATATTATACCGGCCACATGATATTTTTCATCAAATCAGCGTAAGGCTATTGTTAAATCTGTGGTAAAAAAGTCCTCCGAAAAGTCTCAAGGTCATATCTCCTGATATCCCTGTGACTTCCCGAAGGACTCTTTCACACATCATTTACATATTAATGAAACAATTTACAGGAATTCCGACTGCAGCGCATCGTATCCGGTCTCGCCGGTACGGATGCGGACGGCGTTTCGGATCTCATAGCTGAATATCTTTCCATCGCCGGGATCGCCGGTAAAGGCGGCTTTCTGCACGGCATCAATGACTTTGATCTCCCAGTCCTCTGAAGATACCACGATCTCAAATTTGATCTTCGGTTTCAGAAATACATCGATCTTGGAACCACGGACATATTCTGTGTAACCACGCTGGGTTCCACATCCCATGATCTGGGTCACGGTAAAACCGTTTACCTGGATCTCATTTAATGCGGCTTTGACATCTTCCATTTTTTCTTCTCTTACAATTGCTTCTATTTTTATAAGCATACGATTTCCTCCATTTTCGCACGATCATTGCCATAAAAAATTCTTTTCTTATGATCAGTCAAATCCATTGAATGACGGATATGCATTCTCGCCATGCTGGGTTGCATCCAGACCAACCAGTTCTTCCTTCGGATCTACACGAAGGGGTGTAAAGATCCGCACGATTCCGATACAGATCAGAGTTCCCACAATAGCAACCGCAATGGTAATCACAATACTTAAGACCTGTGCCAGAAACAGCCGGTAATCGCCAAACACCAGGCCATCCCATTTTGCAACGGAATTAACAGAAGATTTTCCGAAAAGTCCTGTGGCGATTCCGCCCCAGATACCACCGATACCATGGCAGCCAAAAGCATCCAGCGCATCGTCAATCTTCAGTTTCTGTTTCAGAAGGATCACCGTAAAGTAACAGATCGGGCTTACCAGGATTCCAATGATAAAGGATGCCCACACCGGTACAAAACCAGCCCCCGGTGTGATCGCTACCAGACCAATTACAAGACCTGTGGAGGCACCCACCAGCGTCGGTTTTCCCTCACGGATCACCTCGATCAGCATCCAGGTCAGAAGTGCACAGGCAGAAGAAATACTGCTGGTCATAAAAGCATGCGCTGCAAGACCGTCTGCTTTCAGGGCACTTCCTGCATTAAATCCAAACCAGCCAAACCACAACATGGCTGCTCCGAGAAATACAAATGGAATGTTGTGTGTACGATAGGTTGCTTTTGCATAGCCACGTCTCTGTCCCAGATAAATGGCAAGAACCAGCGCACTGACACCAGAACTGATATGTACCACGTTTCCACCTGCAAAATCCACAGAACCGATGGCTGCCAAAAATCCGCCGTCTCCCCAGACCATATGTGCCATCGGATAATACACAATCAAAGACCAGATCGCAACAAAGAAAAACAGTGCCTTAAAACGCATTCTTCCAACTACGGCACCGGTGATCAGCGCCGGTGTGATCATGGCAAACATCATCTGGAACGCCACAAATACCAGATGTGGGATCGTATCCGCATAAGGTCCCGGCTCCCAGCCTACACCGTTCAGCGCAAACCATCTCAGATCTCCGATGATCCCGCCATGGTTTCCACCAAATGCCAGCGAATATCCAAACAATGTCCACATAACAACAGACAGTCCCATGATCGCCCCACAGGCCATCATGGTATTTACCACATTTTTTCTGCGGACCAGTCCTCCGTAGAAAAACGCAAGCCCAGGTGTCATAAAGAACACAAAGGCTGTACAGATCAGCATAAAGCCAGTATCTCCTGCATTCATAATCCTTTCCTCCTCGATTCCCTCACTTATTTCTGCAACGCAAAAAGCGCCTGGAAACTTAATTTCCAGACGCCTTTGTCATGTCAGTTAGCATAGCAGATAATTTTTCGGTTTTCAAGAGTTTTTCCGTTATTTTTCTGTTTTCTTACAGAATTACTATGTTTTATGTGGATATGGAGTTTATTTTCGGCAATCTATCCGGTTATAAATGTTGAGAAAATTTTATCTTATTTCTTACTGTACCATAATTCGGACTATACTTAAGATCAGCAGATGGGCCGGATAAAAAATATAGAAAAACCACTTGGAAAACTTCGGTGCTTTCTCGGATTTTTTTCCATTGTAGAAGTTCAGGATAATAATTCCCGACACTACAATTCCAACTGCAGACAGCAATGCATGGACCATCGCCGGGCCAGACGCCATTTTTTCTGCATAGGAGCCGTAATTAAACAGCACAAAAAGAATCGCACCGACTCCATAAGCGGTTATCATCTTTTTCCGGTTCCCCCAGCCTGCGTAAAACCAGATGGTAAAAACCGGCGCCAGAATCGCCCAGTCCGAAAAAACGGACAGTAAAAGAAGCAGGATCAATAACGGAACTCTCCATGGACTTGCCATCATTTTTTCCTGAATCACCAGGATCATAAAACAGATAAACAATGTAAAAATCATATTCAGCTGGGAAAATCCGAAAGCCATCATATAGGGAACCTGAGAGATTCCGGCAAAGATCAGAAGTCTTTCGCCATATTTTCTTCTGGAATGGGTATAATAGAAACCTTCCACAAGGAAATAACACATGGTGATGGCTGTAAAATAACCAATATCCACCAGTACTTCCCAGAGAATTGTGTTTTCCGGCAGAAGTACATTGGCAATATGGTTCAAAAGCATGGTAAAAATCGCCAGATACTTAATGGCATCCCGGGTCAGGCCCGGCTTTTCTGTTGTTGGCATAATGTTAGGTTCTCCTTCTGTGCGTTATGTAATACTCTTATCTTACACTTCTCTCTTGATCTCAGGCAATGGGATTTACACAATTTTCATAAACTTTATCAGATTTTTCTCTTAAGAAAAGGAAGGTTGCCTTTTTTCATCGGTAAGCTTATACTGTAGAAAGCGTGCTGTATTTTATACGGCAAAACTTATCAGAAAACACTGAAAAACAATAACTTCGGAAAGGAATTATCGATCATGATCCAGGATATCGCACCGCATACCTATCACAACGAATACAAACCTGTGGCTCCGGATAAATCAAGCCACATCCTCGCCTATGAAGAGGGTAAGATCCTTATGAAAAAAGACGGCGAGACCATGACTCTTCCAAGCTTTGGTGAGCTGGAGGGAAAAGTCGGGAATCTGTATGAAAATTATATCTATCTCTTCTCTGTTGACGAGGAACATTTTTACCTGATCCCGGATCTGGATACCAGTCTTCTGCCGGATTATCAGTTTGAGATCACCCGCGTACTCCGTACAGCTGAACCACAGTATCTGGCATTTGCGGGAATCACCGGATACCAGCTTTTCCAGTGGTACAGCAAACGCCGTTTCTGCGGCTGTTGCGGCAAACCGATGGTACATGATAAGGCAGAGCGTAAGATGATCTGCCCAGCCTGCGGAAACGGAGAATATCCGGTACTTTCCCCGGCTGTAATCGTGGGTGTTACCAATGGTGACAAGCTAATCCTTTCCAAATATGAAGGCCGCAACCACACCCGCTACGCCATGATCGCAGGCTTTGCAGAGATTGGTGAGACCATCGAGGAGACCGTTCACCGTGAAGTTATGGAAGAAATCGGCGTAAAAGTCAAAAATCTCCGCTACTACAAGAGCCAGCCATGGTCCTTCTCCGGAACTCTTCTGTTCGGCTTCTACTGCGATCTGGACGGTGACGATACTCTCACTGTAGACCACAACGAACTTTCCATGGCCTCCTGGTTTAACCGGGAAGATATTCCTGATGAGGGCGACAATATCAGCCTTACCAAGGAAATGATGATGGCGTTTAAGCATGGAAAAGCCTGAAGCATCCACTTATCTAATTTCATAGAGAAACACCGGTCATTCAGCAACTTACGCTGAATGCCGGTGTTTCTCTATTTTTCTATTTCACATACACGCCGGAACACCCTGGCTGAGACCGTTTTATTTCTCAGCTGTCAGATGCCAGATATCTCTGTTGTACTCCTCAATCGTTCTGTCTGAAGAGAAGTATCCTGCTTTTCCGATGTTTACAAGCATTTTTTCTGCCCATGCGGTTCTGTCCTCATAATCGGACAATGCCTGATCTTTCACCTTCGCATAATCCTCGAAGTCAAGAAGAGTCATGAACCAGTCTTTGCTTACGATCTCATGATGCAGTCTTCTTAAATGCTCCTCACTTCCAATGGAAAGAAGCTCGTTTCCTACGATAAAGTCTACTGCACGACGAATGCGCTCGTCTTTCTCATAGAAATCTCTGGAGCAGTAGTCAGCCTTTTCATAGTGTTCGATAACCTGCTCACTGGACTCACCAAAGATATAGATGTTATCCTTACCTACCAGCTGGCTGATCTCCACATTTGCACCATCCATGGTTCCCAGTGTTACAGCACCATTGAGCATGAACTTCATATTTCCTGTTCCGCTGGCCTCTTTGGAAGCAAGAGATATCTGCTCGGAGATATCGCAGGCAGGGATCAGCTTCTCTGCTGCACTTACGTTGTAGTTTTCCACCATAACAACCTTCATGTACGGGGAAACCTCCGGATCATTGTTGATAAGCTCCTGTAAGCAGAGGAGCAGGTGGATAATATCCTTTGCGATAACGTATGCAGGAGCTGCCTTTGCACCAAAGATAAAGGTTACCGGGCGCTGCGGCTTCTCACCTGCCTTGATCTTCAGGTAACGGTCGATGATATAAAGTGCGTTCAGCTGCTGACGTTTGTACTCATGAAGACGTTTGATCTGGATATCATAAACACTGTGTGTGTTGATCTCCTCACCTGTATTAGCTTTGATAAACTCCGCACATCTCTTCTTTGCATCCTGCTTGATCTTAAGGATATTTGCAAGAACGTCCTGATTTCCCTTGAAGCCAAGCATCTTGTCAAGCTCAAAGGAATCCTTGCGGAAGCCGTCACCGATCATGGATGTGATGTACTCTGTCAGCGGATGGTTGCAATGAAGGAGCCATCTGCGGAAGGTAATTCCGTTTGTCTTGTTATTGAATTTCTCCGGATAGATCTCATAGAACTGATGAAGCTCTGTCTCCTTCAGGATATCGGTATGAAGGGATGCAACACCGTTGATGGAAAATCCGTAGTGGATGTCCATATGTGCCATGTGTACCAGGTCGTTCTTGTCGATGATGGCAAGATTTTCCTGCGGATATTTTGCTTTGATACGCTCGTCCAGCTTGCGGATGATCGGCATCAGATGCGGAACAACCTCCTCAAGATAGGAGATTGGCCATTTCTCAAGTGCCTCTGCAAGAATGGTATGGTTGGTATAAGCACATACATGAGATACGATCTCGCATGCCTCCTCGAACTCGATTCCACGCTCTGTGAGGAGACGGATAAGCTCCGGAATTACCATACTCGGATGTGTATCGTTGATCTGGATCACTGCGTAATCGGCAAGGTCATGAAGATTGCAGCCTTTTGCTGTTGCCTCATCCAGGATCAGCTGTGCCGCATTGCTTACCATGAAGTACTGCTGATAGATACGAAGCTTTCTTCCTGCATCATCGCTGTCATCCGGATAAAGGAACAGTGTCAGGTTGTGGAGCAGATCCTTCTTATTAAAAGAGATTCCCTCGCCTACAATGCTCTCATCTGCAATATCAATATCAAAAAGGCGAAGCTTGATCGCTTTGTTCTCATAGCCTGCAACATCAATATCATACAGTGTGGATTTCAGCATAAAGCCCTTAAACGGCACGTAATAGGAAACGCCTGCATCTGTAAGCCAGCTCTCCGGCTGGATCCAAGGGTTCGGTGTCTCAAACTGAAGATGATCTTTGAACTCCTGTTTGAAAAGTCCAAGGTGATAATTAAGTCCGATTCCTTCTCCCGGAAGTCCCAGAGTTGCGATGGAATCCAGGAAGCAGGCTGCCAGACGGCCAAGTCCGCCATTTCCAAGAGATGGCTCCGGCTCGATCTCCTCGATCATGGAAAGCTCTTTGCCGTTTTCTTTGAGATATTTGGCAACTTCGTCATAAACACCGAGATTGATCAAGTTGTTGGAGAGAAGTTTACCGATGAGAAATTCTGCGGAAATATAATAAATCTTCTTTTTTCCTTCCTGATATCCGCGGCCTTTCAGCTGCTCCTTTGTCCAGGAGAGAAGTCCGTGATAGATTTCCTCGTTTGTACAGTCTTTCACATTTTTGTTATATTTGTCTTCAAATACTTTGCTTAATGTTTCCATTTTTGATCTCCTTTCATGGATCTTTATGGGATGAAATGTGTTTTTACAAGGTTGTTTGCTTTGTTTTTGATGATATTAGGATATCATGTGATGCAATGCAAAAATATAACAATCCTGTCATGATATACAAAATATTTGTCAGACTGACTGCCGCATGCTCTTTCTGTACCTATGTGGAGAAACCTCATTGGCCTGCTGAAATTTCTTGATAAAATAGCTTGTACTGTTAAATCCCACGTTCATGGCAATCTCCGTCACCGGTGCGTCCGAATGGGTAAGAAGATATTTCGCCTTCTCCATACGGAAATCATTGATATATTCCACCAGAGTTTTTCCCGTATACTGGCGGAAAAGCTTCATAAAATAATACTCGCTGTAATTGGACAGCCCGGAAAGTTCCGAAACCGTAAGGTTTTCTTGATAATGAAGACTGATATGATCCAGAACCTCCTTCACTGCCGCAAGGCTTTTATTCTGCTCTGTGCTTACCGGAATGATATAATGTTTCGTCAGCATCTCGTAAAAGAAATCAAAGAACAGCATTTTGAGCTTCACATAAAAGTACGGTTTCTTCTTTGTATGGCAGGTATGGATCTCCATAAAAATCTCTTTAAGCTTCTCATACCCGGAATCGCCTTCTTCTATATGATGACAGAATTCTGCCCTGTTTTCCATCAGAGGGGAGACCACACATTCCTGGCAGATATCTCCCGGCTGCCCGGCCAAAAATCCCAGGCCAAACACCACACTTTTATAATAGAGAGGATTGTTTAAATCTGTCCGCATACTGTGAAGAACCCCGCAGTTTACGATCAGGATATCTCCCTTTTTCAACCGGATACTCTCCCGGTTCAGTCTGGCAAAACCGCTGCCTTTCTCAATATACATGATCTCCATCTCACTGTGCCAGTGGTCATACAGCGCATGGAAGATCTCACAGTCCCCCGTGTACGTCTCCACCGGCAGCTCAAAGGAGCCGTGGGGGCTTAATTCTTTTAAATTATCATCCACTTCGGATACGTGAAGAGGATTTTTTTCGGATATATCTGTTCCTGGCATGGTTTCCTCCGTGAGTCAAGTTTTGTTCGACTGCTCTTAGTCTAACGGATATTTCCAGCCATGACAATATTATATTTTCTCCTTTTCCTTTTTATGACTGACAAAAACGGCAGCTATCAACCTCAATCTTGACTTTTCCCCTCCCAACTGCTATATATAATATTTAGAATAAAATAATTTGATTATAAAAGGAACGATAACCACCATGAATCCATTAAAAAAAGCTTACTGCCGTATTTTCCAGAATGTCTTTAAATTCGCCCTTCCTCTGCTGCCTTACCGCAATCCAAAGATCATCGGAAGCGTCAAAGGTATACCGGAAGTTCTGGAAAAAAGAGGTTATAACAACGTGCTTATTATCACAGACGCAGGCATCCGAAGTCTTGGCCTTACCGAACGCCTGGAGCAGACTCTGAGACGAAACTGCATTTCCTACCAGATCTACGACAAAACCGTAGCCAATCCCACAACCGTCAATGTAGACGAAGCCCTTCATATGTATCTGGACAATGACTGCCAGGCAATTATCGGTTTCGGCGGCGGTTCCAGTATGGACTGTGCAAAAGCTACCGCAGCCCGCATTGCCAAACCGCACCAGTCTCTGGCACAGATGAAAGGAATCCTGAAAGTCCACAAAAAACTGCCTCTTCTCATCGCCATCCCCACAACTGCCGGAACCGGAAGTGAAACCACACTTGCAGCCGTGATCACCGATGCAAAAACCCGCCATAAATACGCCATCAACGATTTTCCACTGATCCCACGGTATGCAGTTCTTGATCCGAAGGTTACCTTAAGCCTTCCGCCGTTTATCACCGCCACTACCGGAATGGACGCCTTAACCCATGCAGTGGAAGCCTACATTGGAAATTCCACCACACCAGGCACACGGAAAAACGCCCTGGATGCAGTCCAGCTGATCTTTGAAAATCTGGATACCGCCTATACAGACGGCAATAATATTGAGGCAAGACGAAATATGCTCCGCGCTTCCTATTTTGCAGGCTGCGCTTTCACAAAATCCTATGTGGGATATGTTCACGCAGTTGCTCATTCCCTCGGTGGAAAATATAACGTTCCTCACGGACTTGCCAATGCCGTGATCCTGCCTATGGTTCTGGAAACCTACGGTGACAGCATCACCCATAAACTCCGTAACCTTTCTCTGGCCGCAGGGCTCTGCGACAAACAGGAGGATGATAAAACTGCTGCCCGGATGTTCATTGACGCGGTAAAAGACATGAAAAAGCGTTTCGGCATTGGAGATTATATTCCGGAAATCCAGGAAACCGATATCCCGGAGCTTTCCCATTATGCAGACAAAGAGGCCAATCCTCTGTACCCTGTTCCTGTGCTGATGGATGCCAGCGAACTGGAAACTTTGTATTACAGACTGATGCCGCCGGCTGGTAACCGCTGATCATGCCTATTTTATAAGAAAGGACTATCATTCCATGGAAAAAGAACAGATCACCCAGCTTCTGGAAAAACAGCGCCAATACTTCTACTCCGGCGCAACTTTAAATCTCGATTTTCGTATCAGCGCCCTGAAACGCCTCCGTGCCTCCATCCAGAAACACGAGCAGCAGATCCACGCAGCACTGAAAAAAGATCTGGGAAAAAGCAATTTCGAGAGCTATATGTGTGAAACCGGACTGGTGCTCTCCGAGATCACACATATGTTAAAAAATATCCGCTCTTACGCAAAGGAAGAAACCGTACCAACTCCGCTAGCACAATTCCACTCCCGCAGTTTCCGCAAGCCATCTCCATACGGAGTGGTTCTCATCATGAGTCCATGGAACTATCCGTTCCTTCTCACCATAGAACCACTGGTGGATGCCATTGCAGCCGGAAACACCGCCATCCTGAAACCAAGCGCCTACTCTCCGGCAACCAGTGAAGTGATCCGCCTTCTGATCCATGAATGTTTTGACCCTAAATATGTATCCGTTGTTACAGGCGGACGCGCGGAAAATACCCACCTTCTCAGTCTGCACTTCGATTACATCTTTTTCACCGGAAGCCAGGCTGTAGGAAAGGAAGTCATGCGGAAAGCATCGGAATACCTCACCCCGGTCACACTGGAGCTTGGAGGAAAAAGCCCCTGCATCGTGGATAAAACCGCCAATCTCCGTCTTGCAGCCAAACGTATCGTATTCGGTAAATTCTTAAACTGCGGACAGACCTGCGTGGCTCCGGACTATATTTACTGCGACCCTGAGATCAAAGACGCCCTGGTAGCAGAACTCCGCCGCCAGATCAGCCGCCAGTATGGCAAAGAACCTCTGAAAAACCGGGATTACGGAAAAATCATCAACGAAAAACATTTCGACCGTATCAACAGCCTGATCGATCCTGCCAAAACCGTCTGTGGCGGCGGTTCCAGCCGTGAAACACTTCAGATCGAACCCACGGTTCTTGATAACGTAACCTTCGACGATCCGGTTATGCAGCAGGAGATCTTCGGCCCGGTACTTCCGATCCTCACCTACGACTCTCTCGGAAGTGCCGTAGCAAAGATCAACTCCATGGCTCATCCACTGGCCCTCTACCTCTTCACCAGCGACGAAAAAACCGCCCGGGAAGTAACTTCCCGGTGCGGTTTCGGCGGAGGCTGCATCAACGATGTCCTCATCCATCTGGCCACCAGCAATATGGGCTTCGGCGGCTTCGGCGAAAGCGGCATGGGCTCCTACCACGGCATCGACGGCTTCCGGACATTTTCGCACTATAAGAGCATCGTGGATAAGAAAACCTGGATTGATCTTCCTATGCGGTATCAGAAGTATCGGAAGGTTTATGAGAAGATGGTGCGGGTGTTTATGCGGTAGATACAGACAGAGGACGATGATATCTGCATCGTCCTCTTTTTTTCCTCCCGCCTTTTAGTATTTTTCCGAAGTAACTACAGATTACCCGCTGAGAGAAATGAACCGGCTTTTACTTTTTTAATATAACGTTTTCAAAGCCTCGGCCCGTACATAACCCAATTGTTTTCCATCTGTAACTTCTACATATTCAGTATCTTTGTACTCCATGCTGCTACCATGACTATATAATTTTGTGCCGGCTTTAAAACTTCCTGTTTTTACAAAGAGAAGATCATCATTTCTTATATCAACATTCTGCATTACTTCGTATTTTGGATTATTTAACTCCGCAAAAAATCCTATGTTGTTATTAAAATTGTCTTTTACGGTAATCTGAAATGTAGCAACATAGATTGCAATTACCAGAAAAATTGAAATGATATTCAAAATTGCTTCTCCCTTTTTGCTTGTAATATCTGCTAGTACTTTTATCTGTCCAGGTATTAACGCAACCTCAATCAAAACAAGACCAACAATTAATGATGTAAAAAATATATTTTTCATCAGAAAATCAAAATGTCCTATTACTATATAACTTCCTTTTGAGAGATTATCTCCCCAGGCCGCAGAATCAATCATAAGTAATACATACATAAAAATGGTCATGATCATTAAACCTTTTACACAGGTTGCTATTTTGTGTGATATTGTTTTCTTCGTAAATCCGGAAAAAAATATGTAGCCTCCACCAAAAAATGCGATTATGGCCGTAATCATAAATAATATAGGTCCTATATTACTGATGATCGTATACCCCAATCCAATTCCCAATATTGCCAGAAATATTATAAGTGCTCCCAAATCCACTATAATAAACATTTGTGTTTCCTCCCTTTCCTAATCACGTTAGTGTTTTTTGATATGTCTATAGATTAGCAGATGGATAGTCATAGTCGGGTTTTACTTTTTTTTATAAATTTTGAGAACTTTTGGAGCTGCAATCTGAATTATACAGCAGGAATTTATATAACATATAGCAAAAGGGAGAATACCTGCTGAAGTCATTCTCCCTTTATTTATCAGTCAGCACAAACACATTCTTCCCACACATTTTTATTTGCATTCCAGATCTCATCAAATTGTTCTTCCGGAACCGGAACTGTATCTCTACCTACCTCTATAGTAAGACTGGGAATTCCTTTCTGGCTGATTGCCCAGTCTTTATAACCGGCAGGGTCAAGAGACTGATAATCTGCATCCATGACATATCCGGTTAATGCTGAAATCCGCTCTCCGAATGCCTTCGTATCTTCATAAAGCTGTCCTTCCTGTCCGAAATACCAGTAAATTACATTTCCCTGTGCATGATAACTTACTGTTCTGGCAAAATTCTGTTCTTCAGTAAGTGTGATCATTGCATCTGTCTCTTTCTCACTTCCAGGATATGGTCCCTTATAATGTGACGAAGAGGGATGTCCGACAGGATCTGCATAAGAATCCCACAGTGCATCAAAATTACGGTTAAGATCAATTCCGCATCCATTTGATTTCCAGTTTATCAGATAATCTCCCTGCGCTTCCTGTCCATCAAGTGCTGCAATACCCGTCACTTTTGTTCTCATCTCTTCTGTCTGAAGTCCTGAAAGTCCCTTCTGACTTATAGCAACACCATCCGGATTTACCATAGGCATAACATGGATCTGGCAGTTTTCCCACATTTCTTTGTATGGAACTTCATTACAGGATTTCTCATCTACATTTTGTAAGTCAGATAATTGTTCATAATCATCGTTATTTGCAATATGCTCCAGGAAAGCTTCTGCCTGTTTCATTACAAGCTGACATGTTATATATTCTCTTGCGTGAATACCGGCATTAATAAAAATCTTCTTTTCCGCATTTGTATCTCCTATAACCAGATCATATAATTCCCGGCCATCTGCACTCTGTCCAAGAGAACTGATCTGAATATATGCCCCGTATTTTTCCTGGAGCTTTTCAATATCATCTTGCATATTTTCATAAGTATATTGCTCGAGATACTGATCTGCGTAAAAATCCCCTTGCATTTCATCTTCTGCCATACATGGTTTCAGCGAAATTTCTGATACCAAAGCCATAGCGCTTAAAGCCAATATATATGCTTTTATTTTCATGCTTTTATTTCATACTTTTGATCTCTTTTCTATGAAAATAATTCTCACAGATACTATTGAGGTTTACAGTTTTTTGTTTACAGTCTGTTTCATATTTGTAATAATAAATCCATTCTTATTATTTGATTTTTTGAGATTTATTTTATATGTTCCCATCAATCCATAATTTACTTTATCCCAGGAATTATAAAGATACACATTGTATGTAACTTCATATGTCTGCAAACCTGTTTTTACTATTTTACGGACAGATCCTTTAGGTCTCGCTTCTCCCCAATCTCCCATTTTATAGATGATCTTATTGTTTTTATTGTAGATCAGATAAGCTGGATTTTTGGAATAACGATATGTATTCATCTTTTTAAATGTTACTTTTGTCGTGTTAAAATACAGCTTCATTTGAGGCTGTATTTTTTTCTTAACATAAGAGAAACTTTGACCGTTTAATTTGTAGTCAGGGATAGCTACCATTGTTGTTTTGGCATAATCATCAAATTTAAACTGATAATTCCTAAGGCATCCCAAGCCCATATAATAATCAAAATTTCGCATCATTTTTGCAACTGATTTTTGATATGCTTTCGTAACATCCTTCCTGGCAAATGCTGAAGCAGAAAGTGGAAATGAAAACAACATAATCACTGATAACATTATCGCTAAAAAATATTTAAATTTCTTTTTCATTATTATCCCTACCTCACTATACTCCCCGGTGAATATTCCTTCCCGAACATATTTATTATATTCTTACATATCATCGAACTATCTTCTTACTGAAAATCCAAATAATCCGCAAGCGCATATCCATGATTTCCCATATAATAAATTTCATAAAAACCATTTCCGGCACTTGCTACAAAGCTGACTGTCGAACCAAGTGGAATCTGGCAGATTTCGCCTGAATCTACATCCGGAGCCGGACGAAGTGTAATACTTTCTTTACAGTTTACTACACGACAGGTATCATAAGCTGAACTGTTTCCCGCAGATGACAGATAATTTGCCAATGCGTATCCATTATTTCCATTATATGAAATATAATAAAATCCATTGGAAGCTGTACTGATATAAGACACTGCCGATCCCAGTGGAATCTGACAGATTTCACTGGCAGAAGTACTTGGATTTGTTCTCAGCGTAATGCTCTGCTTACAGTTTACAACATAATATGTCGGATAAGCTGATGAATAACTGGAAGTCACATTACCAGATGATTTATATATAGATAAATAAGACGCCAGTCCATATCCTGTACTTCCATTATAAATAATTTTATAAAAACCATTCTGAGCTGTCTCGATATAACTTACTGCTGAGCCCAGTGGAATCTGGCAGATTTCACTGGCAGAAGTACTTGGACTTGTCCGTAATGTAATGCTCTGCTTACAATTTACAACATAGTATGTCGGATACATGATCGTAGAAGGCTGTGATGAAGAGCTGTAATAAGAATCTGCCGGTTTATCTGTTGATAAATATGCTGCAAGTCCATATCCTGTTGCTCCATTGTAAACAATTTTATAAAAGCCGTTCTGAGCTGATTCAATATAACTTACTGCTGAACCATAAGGAATCTGACAAAGCTCACCCGATGATACATTCGGCTGAGGACGTAATGTAATGCTCTCTTTACAATTCACTACATAATATGTCTCATACTTCGGATAACTCTTCTGTGTTTCAGTTGCTGTCTTCGCAGCTGCTGAAACAGGAACCGAAACAGTCATTCCAACAGCCAGACATAATGTTAAACAGCAACTTAAAAAAGCATTTTTTCTTCTCATATCCACACTCTCCTTGTCTTCTCAGTTTTTCAACTGTATCTTATACAAAGTATATCATTGTAATCAGCTTCATACAAGTTACTGTTGTAAAACACCTCTGTTTTTTAAGCGAAATAATTACGGATCTTCATCCTTTTTTACTCTCACATATCTCATCAAATTCCTCAAGAGATATCGGAGTTTTATCTCTCAGCTCATTTCCATAATGGCTGACTTCCACACCTTTCACTTCTTTTTCCGTGTACACGAAAGTCTGTTCTTCCTTAGACCTCCATACTACACTCCCCCCATCTTCCAGTTTTCCGATCATATAAAACTGTGCCACCGTCGGATCACTGATCGCGCTCACAGAAATCTCCGTGCTGGACACGATGTTAAAAATATCTCTGACTCCGTAATCATCCGGAAGTTCAACAACTATGCAATCATCTTCCTTATCAGAAACAACAGTCCCGCTTTTTCCACATCCTGTCATCAGTGTCGCTGTAATACCCAAACATAAAATCCCTGCAAAAATCTGTGTTTTCTTCATATTTTTTTCCTCCCACCTGTTGGTATTTTTTGAAGTGACTATAGGTTACCAGATGAGAGGAACCAGCCGGGTTTTACTTTTTTTTACGATTAAATGCCGTTTTTATGGTTACAAAAACTATCGCACTGACAAGTACCACCGTAACACGGACTGTACAAAGCAACAGTGCCGCTTTTTTTGATGGACATGTAAATACGCCTGAAACAAAGTTTTTCATTGTTGGAAGCACTATACGATCCAATGCATGCATCGCATAAATATATAATGAAAACTTTCCACACCAGGAAAGAAACTTACTGGCTGTTTTATTTTTTTCATTAATAAACTGAGAAAACTTTGCTACAAAATAAGTTCCGCATACCGGGCCTGCCACAGAAATAACTCCGGTATAAGCAGCTTTATGCATTGCAACACCGCCCCACTTCGCACATATTCCCCATACGAACAGCCCCAGTATAATGCTTTCCGGAGATATTTCTTTTATATTCTTTTCAAATATCTGTTTCTTTTTCATTATGTATCCGATATGGTAAAAAAGCATTCCATACATGCCTGTCTGAATTCCAAATGGAAGCCATACCTTTTCTTTCAGCTGTGCAGCCAGAATTGCCAGCGCAATTACCAATATCCACATTGAAATATTATATTCCTCAGATACTTTCTTCACGCATAAATAGCAAATCTGACAGATAAATAACGCCACCAGAAACCATGTCATTCCAATCATTGGCACAGAATGCTTATCAATTCCTTTCGGCATATTACTTCCTGATGCATAAAAAAGTGCTCTTAAAAATTTCCATTTTCCTTCCATCCTGTTTCTTTAATGTCTTTTTTATTTTTTCAAAAAATTTCCTCTTTCTTTATACAATTTTAAGAAGCTTTTATGATAATCACAACATGGGGCGCAGTTTGTGGACAGTTTTTCTGTCTGATTTTGATGATTTTTCAAAAAAATAGACTAATTTTGTTTCCACATGTATGTTATACTCTAAATATCTACAGTATCTACGAAATGGTTTTTACATATGTCTATATTTTCTGATTTATTTAAATATTATATCCATGAGAAAAATATTAAAGTCATGTCTCTTGCTCATTACTGCAATCTGGAACGTTCTACCGTTTATAAATTCATTAACGGAAAACGTGAACCAATGTCCATGGAGCTGGTAGAGCAGATTGCCCGTTTTATACAGCTTACCCCTCCTGAGACATATAAATTTAAGGAAGCCTGGAAAATGGCACGCATGGGTGAAAATACTTATTATATCCGAAAGAGTATGGAACGTTTTTTATCCGATTTTCCCAATAAATCCACTCCGGCTTCATATAGTGCTCCTCTCCAGGAAAATATGTCAGGAACTCCTTCAACCACCCCAAACTGTCTTCTGCTGAATTCCAGGCAGGCAGTGGATTCTTCTGTTCGCCGTATCTTACTTTCCGAAGCATCAAAAAAGGACGGCCGGATTTCTCTTTTTCTGCAGCCCGACTATCCTTTCTTGCTCCATTTATTATCTACCATTCAACCTGCCGGCACCCTGCAAATCGATCATATTTTCAGTCTGAACCGTACGGCACAATTTACAGAAGCCCATGAACTTTATGAGCTTTATTATTTAAGAAATCTTTTTCCTATCTATATGAACAAACTGGATTACCGTATCCATTGCTTTTATACAAACGAGATTTCGCATTTTAAAAATCTCTCTGCACTGCCTTATATGATTCTGACTTCGGAATATGCCATTACATGTTCTTCCGATTATCAGATGGGAATTTTATATCAGGATTCGGAAATTTTACAGGCATTGTGGAATCTTTTCCGCTCCCATCAGGATCTCTGCCAGCCTGTATTCCAGACCTTTCCCATCGTTGCAGATGATCTTCCGTCCCTTTTCCAGTTTGTTGCAAACACAAGGGCTTCTGCCGATGTATCAATTTTCATTCAACCTGAAGCATGTATTTTACCATTTCTGCGAAGAGATCTGCTGGAAGAGATTTTTAATTACAATATTCCCGGAGCAGATGCTGTTATCTCTATGGCGGATACTTTATTTATCGATAATATGCAACGGATCAAAGATGAAAAATTTATCATATACTTTACAGAATATGGTATGACACGCTTTCTGCAGGATGGATTATTCGAAGAAATCCCATCCACGTTTTACCATCCTCTGACTGTGAAACAACGTATCCGTATCCTTCATGAAATAACTCAGTGTTGTCAGAATGGTACTTATCGGATCCTGAAAAAACCTTTGAATCATCTTTCTGAAAATCTTCGAATGGCTCTTTGTGGAAATACGTGTTCTCTTACCTATCAGACAAATGCAGGTGAGCATATGTGCTTTGCCATTACAGAACCTTTTATCCTTCAGATTTTTCAGGATTTCCTGACAGACATGGATTCGGATGTCTATTACACGCCGGATGAGGCTGTTGCGATCATTGACCGTATGATCCGGCAACTGGAGGCAAAATAATATATGAGAAATCAAAAAGAATGCCGTTACATCATTTCATTCATTTGATGACAGAACAGCATTCTTTTTATTTATAAATAATATTCCCTTCTACTTCTTAGTCGTAACAGTCTTAGCCGCAGACCATGCAGAATAGTATGTTTTTCCATTAAGTTCCTTATATGTTCTGACCCGGACGTAATACTTTTTGCTGCCAGTCAGCCGCTTACAAGTTTCTACTGTCTTCTTGTTATTTTTGACAGATACAGTTGTTCCATTGGAAAAATTGGAATTTCTTGAATACTGAATCTGATATCCTGTTGTTTGTACAGACTGTTCTTTCCATCTTACCCGAAATCCTTTTGATACAGATGCAATTGCTGCAATGGATGTTGCAGCCGGTTTAATTACAAACTGCTTGGTAACAGATCCCTGATAGTAGCTGCCTTTAAAAGTTACTTTTATCCCATAACTTCCGACATTTTTTCTGCCGGATGGGTAACTTACCGTGTAATAAGAGGAATTGATTGCCGCACCATTGCTTCCCTTTACAACTACAGATGGTTTTCGCACTTTTCCATTGTATGTACAACTTGACGGAGACAGTGAAATTTTGTTCGCCGCATAAAGAACTGTCGTTCCGTTAGTGGCGCCGCAGGAACAAGTCTTTACGATCTTTCCGTTGGCTTTCGGAGTTGCTTTTGTAATAACATTTTTATAAGCATGCGTATGAGACGGATTTATTTTAATTGTGTAATCTACACTAGAATAGCCACTTCCGTCTTTCGCTACCTTCAGATAATAGGTTCCTGCTGAAAGACGGATCTTTGGCATGGTTTTCGAGGAATCAGTTCCTCTCAAATCATAAGTCTTCAGCTTCGAAAAACTTGAATTGTACAGATCGACACACCAGTAGTATCCATTTGATTCCATATATTTATGAGTAAATTTTAATGAAACAGAATCTATTTTTGATACTTTAAATTTATACCAGTCCACATCCGAGTATTTCATTATGCTTCCATAATATGTTTTATTGATACTGATTGTATTTGCGGAATTGTAGTCATCATTAAACTCTTTTTCCCAGACACTTGATGCAGTATAGTTTATTTTTACATTATAGTTTACTTCTTTATACCCACTTCCACCTTTTTGCACTTTTATATAATAAGTACCTGCCGGAACACCAATATTTTCCCCGGTAGCTGAAGTGTTATTTCCCTGATAATAATAGTAATTCAGACAGTTCATTTCCGGGTTATACAAGTATGCTTCCCAGTAATTTCCCGATTCTTCCACATAATCATGGCCAAATTTCAGTGAAATATATCCCGGACTTGATATTTTAAATTTATACCAGTCTACATCCGAATATTTCATTATGCTTCCGTAATATGTTTTATTGGTATCCAGAGTCATAACATTTGGTGAAGAATAGGTATCGTTGAACTCTTTTTCCCAGATACTGGATGAAGTATAATTTACTTTTATGTTATAATTAACGTCTTTATATCCACTTCCGCCTTTTTTTACTTTTATATAATAAGTACCTGCCGGAACGCCGATGTTTCCTCCTGTGACCGATGTCTCTGTGCCACGGTAATCATAACTGTTTAAACAGGATTTATCCATGTCATAAAGATATGCCTCCCAGTAATTTCCTGAGGAATCCACATAATCATGGGTAAATTTAAATGAAATATATCCTGGATTCGATATCCGGAATTTATACCAGCTAACATCATCATAACTTTTTATATAATCTGTATAGGTTGCATTCACACTGATAACCGATGCTGTATCTGCTGTCGTGTTATTCCCGGATATACTGGTTCCTGCCGCATCCGTTGTAAATTCCGGCTCTTCCAGTTCAATCTGCTGTGAAGATTCCAGCTGCATCTCATCCGTTTCCGAATCTGAAAAATCATCGGTAATGTCTATCTCTTCCACTTCACTCTCCGGATTTTCCAGATCTGGCTGTTCTCCCACAATTTCCAGATTTTCCTCTTCGCTGTCGTTTTCCGTTTCTGTAGCAGCCGGTTCTGTTTCTTCCTCTTTCGCATCTGCAAAAACTTCCGCACTGTCGAAATTTTCTGCCGGAACATCCAGCTCCTGCGCGCCGGCAATAACAGGCTGAACAGCAAGCGTAAGTGTCAGCACTACAGAAGCAAACTGTTTTAATCTTTTCTTCTTCATTCGCAAAATCCTCCTTTTTTCAGATATGTCTTGTGCAAATTATACCATCATTGTCAAATATTCACAAGATTCTTTGTGCACTCAGCAAGATATCTTATAATTTTCCTCTACAATCCTGAATACAAAAAAATCTGTTCTACATGATCTCTCAGTAAAACAGATTTTTTCTTCAACTATATATGTGTCCGTAACAGATAACTTATCTTAATGCATCCTTCATCTCTTTCACATACGCCTTTACCTTCGGCACACAATCTTTGCCGTATGTTCCGCAGAGTTTTACTATGGCCGAACCAACAATGGCTCCGTCAGACTGATCGGCCATTTTTTTTGCCTGCTCCGGGGTAGAAATTCCGAATCCTACCGCACATGGAATATCTTTCTGGGATTTTACCAGTTTTACCATGGCTCCGATATCCGTTGTGATGTTGGTACGCATTCCGGTAACACCCATGGATGATACGCAGTATACAAACCCTTCTGCCTCTTTTGCGATCATGGCGATCCGCTCATGGGAAGTCGGTGCAATCAGGGAAATCAGATCCAGGCCGTACTGTTTGCAGACAACGTCGAACTCTTCTTTTTCCTCGAAGGGAACGTCCGGAAGAATCAGTCCGTCCATTCCAACTTCTGCTGCTTTTTTGATAAAGCGCTCAGTTCCGTAGGAAAATACTACGTTGGCATAGGTCATAAATACCATTGGAATTGTTGTTTTTTTACGTATTTTTTCTACCATTGCAAAAATTTTATCTGTGGTAACGCCTCCGGACAGTGCCCGGACATTTGCCTCCTGGATCACCGGTCCCTCTGCGGTAGGGTCTGAGAACGGAATTCCAAGTTCGATCAGGTCTGCGCCTGCTTCTTCCATTGCATATACCAGCTGCTCGGTAATCTCCAGTGACGGATCTCCGCAGGTTAAAAAAGGAATAAATGCCTTTCCGTTTGCAAATGCTTCTGTGATTCTACTCATGAATATCCTCCCCTCTGTAGCGGGCGATTGCCGCACAGTCTTTATCTCCACGTCCTGAAATGGTAACTACCATGATCTTGTCTTTTCCAAGTGTTGGTGCGATCTTTTTTGCGTAAGCTACTGCATGGGCACTTTCAATTGCAGGAATAATTCCTTCTGTTCTGGAAAGATACTCAAATGCGTCTACTGCCTCGTCGTCAGTTACCGGCACATATTCCGCTCTTCCGATATCGTAAAGGTGTGCATGCTCCGGTCCTACCCCCGGGTAATCCAGACCTGCGGAGATGGAGTATACCGGTGCGATCTGTCCGTATTCATCCTGGCAGAAATAGGATTTCATGCCATGGAAAATTCCAAGACGGCCGGTTGCGATGGTTGCTGCTGTCTCTGCGGTATTCACACCGCGGCCTGCTGCCTCGCAGCCGATAAGCCGGACATCTTTGTCCTCAATAAAATTATAAAAAGTTCCGATGGCATTGGAGCCGCCGCCTACACAGGCCAGAACAACATCCGGAAGCCTGCCTTCTTTTTCCAGCATCTGCTCTTTGATCTCCTTGGAAATGACTGCCTGAAAATCACGGACGATAGTTGGGAACGGGTGTGGTCCCATAACAGATCCCAGTACATAGTGGGTATCTGCAATACGGTTTGTCCACTCACGCATGGTCTCGGAAACGGCGTCTTTTAAAGTTGCAGTTCCGCTTGTAACTGCATGGACTTTTGCACCGAGAAGACGCATTTTGTATACATTCAGTGCCTGGCGCTCTGTATCCTCTTTTCCCATGAAAACCTCACACTCCATGCCCATCAGTGCTGCTGCGGTTGCAGTTGCCACGCCATGCTGACCTGCGCCGGTCTCTGCAATGACACGGGTCTTGCCCATTTTTTTTGCCAGAAGCACCTGACCTAATACGTTGTTGATCTTGTGTGCACCTGTGTGGTTCAGATCCTCACGTTTCAAATAGATTTTGGCTCCGCCCAGATCTTCGGTCATGTGTGCCGCATAGTAAAGACGGGAAGGTCTTCCTGCGTATTCATTGAGAAGCTCTGTGAGCTCGCGGTTGAATTCCGGGTCGTTTTTGTAATGATTGTATGCTTCCTCAAGCTCCAGAACGGCGTTCATCAGTGTTTCCGGGATGTACTGTCCGCCATGGATGCCGAATCTTCCTTTTGACATGTTAAAAATCCTCCTTTATGTTCCTCACGGTCTGTACCGCTTTTGCTATTTTATCCGGGTCTTTGTGACCGTCGGTTTCTACACTGCTGCTTAAGTCTGCTGCCCAGGGATGCAGCATTTTTATGGCTGTTTCCAGATTGTCACATCCCAGGCCTCCGGCCAGAAACCAGGGACGCTTTATAGCCGGTACCAGATTCCAGTCAAAGGTCTCTCCGGTGCCCCCGGATCCCTGATCCAGAAGAATGTAATCTGCTTCCGAACGGATCGCACTCTTTACATCTTCTTCTGTTTTTATGGAAAAAGCTTTTATCAGAAGCTGGTCCGTCATAGTCTTAAGCTGTCTGATATACGCCTCGTCTTCCTGTCCGTGAAGCTGTGCCAGGGCAATGGTTCCTTCATTTAAAAGCTGTGCGGGAAGCTCCACCGGTGCATTGACGAATACGCCTACCGGCAAAATGCTTTCATCCAGTTTTTCTCTGAGCTGCCGCAGCTGATCTACTGTGACGTTTCTCCGGCTTTTCGGGAATTCTACAATGAATCCTGCAAAGTCCGGTTTCGCTTCGTTAACTGCCTGGATATCTTCCGGGCGGGTCAAGCCGCAGATCTTGATCCTGGTTCTTTTCTTCAATGCTTCTTTCATCTCAGTACTCCACCATTTAACTCTTCCAGCGCTGCTTTTTTATCCAGGCTTCGCATCAGTGTCTCGCCGATCAGGACCGCGCCTACCCGGTTTCTTTCCAGAATAGCGATGTCTCCGGCGTTTTTGATTCCACTTTCCGAAACAAATACCACATTGTCCGGTGCCAGGTTTCGAAGACGGATGCTGTTATTCATATCAACTTTAAAGGTTTTCAGATCCCGGTTATTTACACCGACGATCTTTGCTCCTGCTTTCAGTGCCCTTGCCACTTCTTCCTCGTCGTGAGCTTCCACCAGTGCATCCATTCCCAGCTCTTCTGCCAGCTCCCGGTATTCCCGGAGTTCCTGATCATCCAAGATGGCACAGATCAGAAGCACTGCCGATGCGCCGAATGCTTTTGCCTGATAGATCATATACTTATCCACCGTAAAGTCTTTCCGGAGAACCGGGATATCCACCATTTCCGTGATCTCACGAAGATAAGTATCCCTTCCCATGAAATAAAAAGGTTCTGTAAGACAGGAGATTGCGGATGCGCCTGCTGCCTCGTATTCTTTCGCAATTTCCAGATATGGAAAATCTGCTGCGATCAGTCCCTTGGAAGGGGAAGCTTTTTTTACTTCGCAGATGTAGGACATGCCCGGTTTTTTCAGAGCTTCCAGAAAAGAGGGCTGCTGCGGTGCTTTTTCTGCCAGAGTTTTTAGCTGTTCCAGAGGAAGCTGAAGTTTTTCCTTCTGGATACGTTCTCTTGTTTTTTCTGCGATTTCTTCCAGAATGTTTTTTTCACTCATTCTTTGTTTGTCTCCTCCACAAATTCCCGAAGTTTGGCTGCTGCAGCTCCGCTATCAATCAGATTTTCTGCCATCTTCACGCCGGCTTCCAGGCTCTCTGCTTTTCCTGCAATATAAAGTGCGGCACCTGCGTTCATGCATACAGCCTGACGCTTCGGTCCTTTTTCGGTTCCGTTTACAATGGCTTTTGTAATCTCTGCGTTTTCTTCCGGTGTGCCACCTGCAAGTTCCTCTTTGCTGCAGCGTGTGTAACCGAACTGCTCCGGTGTGATCTCGTAGGACTGGAACCATCCGTCTTTGATCTCGCATACGGAAGTCGGTGCACTCATGGAAATCTCATCCAGACTGTCCTGTCCAAAAACAACCATTCCACGGTTCACACCAAGTTTCATCATAACCTGCGCCAGCGGCTCTACCAGAGACTGATCGAAGACTCCCATCAGCTCCATGTTTGCGCCTGCCGGGTTGCTTAATGGTCCAAGGATATTGAATACTGTACGGATTCCCAGCTCTTTTCGGATCGGTGCCACATATTTCATTGCAATGTGATAATTCTGTGCGAACAGGAAACAGATGTTGATCTTTTTCAGGATCTCAGCGCTTTTTTCCGGTAGGATGGTGATCTTTACGCCAAGGGCTTCCAGAACATCTGCGGCTCCGCTCTTGGAGGATGCTGCACGGTTTCCGTGTTTTGCAACCGAAACGCCGCCTGCCGCGATCACAAGGGAAGAAGTTGTGGAAATATTGAAGGAGTTTGCTCCGTCACCGCCGGTTCCCACGATTTCCAGAACATCCATGTCGTGGAGAAGTTTGATGCAGTGTGCACGCATACCTGCTGCGGATGCTGTGATCTCATCAATGGTTTCGCCTTTCATGGAAAGTGCGGTAAGGTAGGATGCCATCTGTACCGGTGTTGCCGCTCCGTCCATGATCTCATTCATTACAGCTTCTGCTTCATCATATGTAAGGTCCTGTTTTTTTGAAAGTTTAATGATTGCTTCTTTGATCATTGTGGTTTCCTCCTTATTTCTCTCTGACAACTTTTATAAAATTCTCGATCATCGTTTTTCCATCTGGTGTCATAACCGATTCCGGATGAAACTGTAATCCGAAAATCGGATATTTTTTATGTTCCAGTGCCATCACCTCGCCGTCCTCAGACTCTGCGGTGACAACCAGTTCTTCCGGTAATGTATCCCGGATTGCTGCCAGTGAGTGATATCTTGCTGCCAGGAAAGTTTCCGGCAGGCCCTCAAACATCTGACTCTCACCAACTTTATGGATTTCCTTCTGCTTGCCGTGCATCAACTCTTTTGCATAGGAGACGGTTCCTCCAAATGCTTCACAGATGGACTGATGTCCAAGGCAGATGCCCAGGATCGGCAGTTTGTCTTTGAAATATTTTATGGATTCAATGCAGATCCCTGCATCTTCCGGACGTCCCGGGCCCGGGGAAAGGATCAGGGCTTCCGGCTTCATGGCCTCCAGCTCTTCGATGGTCACTTCATCATTTCTTACGACCTTGATATCCGGTTCCACAGAACCGATCAGCTGGTAAACATTATAGGAAAAGCTATCATAATTATCGATCAGTACTATCATTCCAGTCCCTCCTGTGCAGTTTCGATTGCCTGTACAACGGCTCTTGCCTTGTTGCAGCATTCCTGGAATTCGTTTTCCGGAACACTTTCTGCCACGATTCCGGCTCCGGACCGGATGCAGATCTCGCCGTTCTTTTTATAAACCAGGCGGATGGCAATGCAGGTGTCCAGGTTTCCGGCGAAATCCAGATATCCGATGGCGCCGCCGTAAATACCTCGTTTGCTCTGTTCCAGTTCCTGGATGATCTGGCAGGCACGGAACTTCGGTGCTCCGGAAAGGGTTCCTGCCGGAAGGATGGCATCTACTGCATCCACCGCATCTTTGTCATCCCGGATCTGTCCGGTAACTGTGGAACCGATATGCATAACATGGGAAAAACGCTCGATGCACATATATTTTTCTACGTTTACGGTTCCGATCTTGCTGATCTTTCCGATATCATTTCTTCCAAGATCCACAAGCATGTTGTGCTCGGCACGTTCTTTTTCATCAGAGAGAAGGCCTTTTTCCAATGTCAGGTCTTCTTCTTTTGTCTTGCCTCTTGGTCTGGTTCCGGCTAACGGGAAGGTGCTCAATTCCGTTCCGGTAAGCTTGGCCAGTGTTTCCGGGGATGCTCCTGCGATCTCAATATCATCGCTGGAAAAATAAAACATATACGGAGAAGGATTTGTAGCTCTGAGAACGCGATAAGTATCAAACAGGCTTCCTTCAACTTTTGCCCGCATGGGGTTGGAAAGAACCACCTGGAAAATATCTCCCTCGCGGATGTAATGTCTTGCGGTTTCTACCATCTCACAGTATTTTTCTTTTGGGAACTGTGGCTCAATGGAAGATTTCAGTTTCAGGGACGGAAACTCATCCTGTTTTCCGTTTCGGATCAGATCTGCCATCTCTTTTAACTTCTCTTCGGCTTTCCGGTAGGAATTTTCCAGGTCATCCGTCATCACACCGGTGATCAGAAGTACCTTCTGTCTGTAATGATCAAAAGCGATTACCTGGTCAAAAAGCATCAGGTCCATATCCCGGAAATCCTGTACGGTCTCATCGGCAAGCTTCAGCTTCGGCTCACTGTACTTGATGTAATCATAGGAAAAATATCCTACCAGACCGCCGGTGAATGTTGGCATGTTTTCCAGTACCGGGCTTTTGTACTCTTTCAGGATCTCCCGGATAGCATCTCCCGGATGTTTTACCTGCTGCACGGTTTTTTCCTCGGTTCCGTCTTCATGGATTCTTCTTATCTGGAGCTTTCCGTCCGTACAGGTGATCTCCATGGATGGTTCATATCCCAGGAAGGAATAACGTCCCCAAACCTCTGTCTGACTGGCACTTTCCAGAAGATAGCAATGTCTGCTGGCTGTGCGTAAGGTTCTCATGACTTCTACGGGTGTATAGCGGTCGGAATACAGCTCGTGGCAGACGGGGATGCGCCGGTATTCGCCTGACTGTGCGATACTTTTGAGTTTTTCTAATGTTGGATACATATACAGGCCCTCCTGAGTTTTTTTCATTCCTGTGCCGGAGACGTTGGAACGGTACGATACGGAAAATTCGCGATCCACATTCACTACTTGTTCATGCATTCCAGTTTTGAAAAAATTGGAATTCAAAAAACGCCCGTCTCCGGCAGAATCTGGTTCTGCCAGGGACGAGCGTCAAATTCAAAATCACCCGCGGTGCCACCCTGATTCACGGTTCGATCCGTGCACTTAGCGGAATACCTGCATATTCCCGGCAACTGACGTATGCCCTCACGTCACAGAATACTCGGTATCCATAACACCTTTCCCTGTGACCTCTGCGGTCCATTTGGTAAACTGCTTCTCGGCCCGGCTCTCACCCTCCCGGACTCTCTGTGCGCGCATGAATACCTTTATCTCCGCTTCAACGGTTTAGTGGTTTACTCGATTAAATTTTTTATATAAAATAGCACAGGATTTTTAATATGTCAATACAAAAGTTGAAAAAAATGTCATTTTATTCTATAATTATGACAGTGTGATTATCACAAAACCTACCTAAGAAGGGAGTTTTACAAGAAATACCATGACTGAAAAAAATGCAAACGCCTGGCTGGATACCCCAGATCCACAGGTTTTTATCAAAAATTCTGCAAAATTTAATGATCTGATGATGATGTACCGCTGTACTGTCCGTGAGGTCCGTACCAAACTGGAAGTTCTCAATGATGAGTTCTCCGTAGAATATAAGCGTAACCCGATTTCTTTTATCAAGACCAGGATCAAAAAACCGGAAAGCATCTACAAGAAGCTGAAGAAACTGGGATATGATTTTACTGCCGAGAATATCCAGGATCAGCTCAATGACGTAGCCGGTATCCGTGTTGTCTGTGCTTTTATTGATGATATCTACACCATTGCAGACCTTATTGCCAAGCAGGACGATATCACCGTCATCAAAGTAAAAGACTACATCAAAAATCCCAAACCAAACGGTTACCGTAGCTATCACATGATCGTAGAGATCCCGGTATTCTTCTCAAAAGGAAAAACGCCCATGCGCGCGGAGATCCAGATCCGTACCAATGGAATGGATTTCTGGGCTACACTGGAACATCAGCTCCGATATAAACAGGATATTGAAGAAATGGATGGTTACGAGGAAGTCAGCAGCGAGCTTCTGAACTGTGCCCGCGCTGTCATTGATATGGATAATGAAATGCAGCGAATCAAAGATAAAATCGGACGGTTCCATGATATCTAAAGTTAAAGCAGGTAAGATTATAATCTTACCTGCTCTTTTTCACTGTTCTTTACCCGGAACGCCCGCGGTGTCATATGATAATGTTCTTTAAACACTCTGTGAAAATAACTGTTATTCTCATACCCTACAGCTGCAATAATATCACTGATGGGAAGGTCCGTCTCACACATCAGCTCTACTGCCTTATTCAGGCGTTTTCTCTGAAGAAGTTCCTTGAAATTAAATCCTGTGGTCTTTTTGATCATCTTGCTGAGCACATGCATAGGCAGATGAAGCCTGGTGCACAGCTCCGTAAGGGTAGCTGTCCGGTACTTCTGCTCAATATAGTCCAGTGTTGTCATGGAGATCATATTTTCGTACTGATTGGGAAGGCGCATCTCCACATACTGTACGGATTCCACCAGATACATAAAGATCAGGCCCATGGTGGTCTGGTTGATCCGTTCCCGGTTTTCTTCGCCATTTACAAGAGAATAGATGATATTTTCCAGAAGGTTCTGGATCTGCATGACTTCCGCGACCTTAAAGTGGAGATATTCACCCCGCTCTTCATCCTGGCGCAATACATTCACCAGAAAATCTGCCAGCATGTTGTCATTCCCTGTCATGGAATAGGCCACATCAAAAAACTCCGGCAACACCATAAAATTGATGGCAATATCATTCTGTCCCGCTTTCAGGATCTCATGTTTCGTAAACTGGTTGAGAAAAAGCAGCTCCCCTTTATTCACCACAACTTTTTTTCCATCGATGATATTGGTCAGCGATCCCTCGCACACATACAGCACTTCCACAAAATTATGCCTGTGCGCCGGGAAATGCACAAAACGGGTATGGGTACGCACCGCAATCAGTCTGCCTTCTTTCAGCATCTTCCCACTGTCTACGGTAAAATCTCTTCCGGATGTATAGAGATCTTTATCTACCTCCGCTTCCCCATCCAGGATTTTTCGCTCTTCTTCGGTTATTTTTCTCAGCTGATCCAGTAATGCCTGCTGCATAACGCACCTCCATCGCTGCTTTTCTCTATAGCAAAACAGGAGATCACAAAATGCAATCTCCTGTCTGTAATTCAGTTCTTATATGCTTCCTGCCTGTGAATTAGTCGTCACGACGTCTTAAACGCAGTGCAAAGAATGCTAATGCAGCATCTAACAGTGCAAATACAACCAGCATTCCATAACCAGCGATATGAGAATTATCTGCTGTCTTTACCGCATCTGAAGATGATGTGGATGTTGTGTTATTGGAAGTTGTGTTTGTAGTTGTTCCGTTATTGGTTGTTCCATTTGTGGTAGTTCCATTACCGCCATTGGATCCGTTATTGGTTGTTCCAGGTACCGGTGTTGCTGTTCCTGTTGGAGTTGGTGTTGCTGTTCCTGTTGGGTTCATTGGTACCGGTGTATCTGTTGGCTCTGGTGTGTCTGTCGGCTCTACAGATGGGTCCGGACTTACACTCGGGTCCGGGCTCACACTTGGGTCCGGGCTCACACTCGGGTCTGGGCTCACACTTGGATCCGGGCTCACACTCGGGTCTGGGCTTACGCTTGGATCCGGGCTTACACTTGGGTCTGGGCTTACACTTGGATCCGGGCTCACACTCGGGTCTGGGCTTACGCTTGGATCCGGGCTTACACTTGGGTCTGGGCTTACACTTGGATCCGGGCTCACACTTGGGTCTGGGCTTACGCTTGGATCCGGGCTTACACTCGGGTCTGGGCTTACGCTTGGATCCGGGCTTACACTCGGGTCTGGGCTTACGCTTGGATCTGGACTCACACTTGGCTCAGGACTTACGCTTGGCTCTGGGCTCACACTTGGCTCCGGAGCCGGAATCTCATCATATCCACATCCCAGTACAATATCCATACCTGAGCAAGGAATTACATATCCTGCTGCCCAGTTAACTCTGAATCCAAGGTTCGGACAGTCATTTGTCCAATCCCAGTATGTAAAGGATGTAGAGAATGTAATAGTTCTTACATAAGTTGCGCCTGTATCCGGGTCAACAAATGTAACATCCTTAGTTACACTTACACTATAAACAGCTGGTGCTTCCTTAGTTCCAACCGGATAATTTCCAGGAACACGGATCTGTGCCATTCCGCTGACACCAACACTTCCGCTGAGGGAAGACTGGTCTGCTGAAAAGCCTGCATCACCGGAAATGGATGCATTTGCAATATCCTCAAATGTCAAAATTACCGGCTGTGTGATAGTCTTATCACCAACTTTCAGTGTTGCAGATGTAAGTGCTCCGATATCGATATGATCTACACTTCCAGTTGTGCTTAAACCTAAAGACTGCGGATCTGCTTCTTTACCTTCTGCATCCTGTGCATCTGCATCATTATCCTCTACTCTGTCTGCTTTCTGATCCTCATCTGTGGAATCTTCATCCTCTGTAGAGTCCTCTGCATCTGTGGAATCTTCATCCTCTGTAGAATCCTCTGCATCTGTGGAATCTTCATCCTCTGTAGAATCTTCTGCATCTGCGGAATCTGTATCCTCTGTGGAATCTTCTGCGTCCGCGGAATCTTCTGTATCTGCGGAATCTGTATCCTCTGTGGAATCCTCATCCTCTGCAGAATCTTCCTCATCTGTAGAATCTTCTTCTTTTTCATCTTTCGCAGCGGCTTTCTTTACACTGCTCTTTTCTGCTTTTGTGGAAGAATATTTAGCTGTTTCTGTCGCACCCATGGCAACGCTTCCGCCCTGCATAAGCAGTGCAGCGCCCATCAGGCAGGCAGCAACTTTCTTCCAGCCAGCCCATTTCTTAAACATTGCTCCTCCTCTCCTTGCTTTAGCGGATGGCGCTTGCGCTCCATCCGCTAAAATAAATAATTACTTATTTAATTTTTGTTTTAGTGCTCTTACTCCATGCGGAATATACTGTCTTGCCATCAGATGTCGTTTTGTAGCTACGGATACGGATATAATAAGTCCTTCCACTGGTCATCGGTTTCGGTACACCGCTTCTTCTCTTAGAATCTCTAATTGTGAAGGTTCTTGTTGTACCTTTTCTGAAATCACTCTTCTGACTGATCATAATCTGATATCCTGTTGCTCCTGTGCTTCCCTTCCAAGTTACTGTAGCCTGTTTCTTGGCTGTACTCTTGGCAGTTAAACCTGTCGGAGCTTTTGGCAGAATGCTGAATGTTGCAGAACCTGCATATTTAGCATATTTGCCTTTACCTTTTACAATTACGGAACCGATTCCCGGATTCTTGTTGTTCTTGAAGCTTACTGTATAGTAGCTGGAGCTGAGTTTAGTCTTTCCATAGTATACAGACTTCACAGCAGGTTTCCGTGTCTTTCCGTTGTAGGTAACTTTAGTCGGGGAAATCTTAACTGTAAGTTTCTTGGTAAACTTGGTGTATGTATTCTTGATGGCAATTGTGCCCTTGGAACTGATGCTGCCAATTGTTACCTTGTAACCAGTCGGTGTCTTAACGAGTTTTGCAGAGTAGGCAATCTTCTTGCCTGCTGAATTCTTGTTAAGTCCTGATACAGTTGCTTTCCACTTGTTTGCACTGTTCAGTACTACTTTCTTGCTGGTTGCTTTACCATTTGCATAGATCTGAACGGTTAAGCTGGAAGGACGGGTGAGAAGGGCATTGTCCAGGTCACTCCATGTGTTCTGTACGACTACAGATGTCTTGTAAACACTGTGTGTAAATGCTGCAACATAGCCGTCTGCAACGCTTCCAGTCACTTTCTTAGTATAACCGGATACATCGGAAATTGCAACCGCATATTTGATTTCTTTTCCGTTTGCGTACTTCGGAAGATTATTCCATGTCTTGAAAGAATCAATCTTCAGGTTGATGTTATCTCCCTCTTCTTTATCATCTTTCATAAGCTGTACGCTGATGGTTGCCGGACGGATTCCATCCTGGTTGTTTGCGTCATTCCATGCACTCTTGATGGATACATTTACTGTCTCCGGTACATGTTTGTAAGTAACTACAACTCCATTATCATCCAGGACATTACCTGTTGTTGTAATGGTGTAATCTTTGTTTTCGGTTGTCTTAACGGTATAGTTGATTCTCTTTCCGTCTTTCTTGACATCAACCTTTTTGAAGGAAGCTTTCCAGCTGTTCTTCTCATCTAAGGTTACTTTGTTTCCTGTTGCCTGTCCTTCTGCATAAAGCTCTGCTTCTACAGAATCAAGACGTTTGCCATCCTGGTTGTTTGCATCATCCCATTTTACGCTTACCGGGATCTGAACTGTTCCCGGGATGTAAGTATTGATCACATTAAATGTGTTGCCATCAGCTTCTGTTCTTGTCTCATATTCAGAATCAAGATCTGTTACTGCGACCTCATATTTAACTGTTACGCCAACTTTGCCTGCTTTGTATTTCGGAAGATCCTTCCATACTTTTGCAAAGCTGTTGTTGCTGCTCAGAGTAATCTCATCGCCAACAGCCTCACCGTCTGCTTTCAGCTGGACACTGTAAGCTTTCGGACGCTGATTATCCTGATTGTTCTTGTCATTCCATGTTGTGTTTACGGAAACGCTTACCACTTCCGGTTTGTGAGTGTATGTCAGAACAAGTCCTGCTGCTCCGCTTCCGGTGCATGTGTAAGTATATCCATCTGCTTTGGTTCCTACCAGAGTGTACTTGATTTCCTGGCCGTCTTTCTTCAGTTCCATTTTACCGAAGGAAGCTGTCCAGTTGTTATCTGCAGTAAGTCTTACTTTCTTACTGTTGGATACATCTCCTGCATAGATCTCTGCCTCTACAGCCTCCGGACGAATTCCATCCTGGTTCTCTGCATCATCCCATACAACAGATGCTTTTACTTCTGCTTCTTCAGGTACATGAGTTGCTGTAACTGTAAATCCGGTTGCTGCATCTCCGGTAATCTCTACTGTATACTCAGATCTGATTCCAGGTGCCTCAACGGTATAAACAACTTTCTTACCAGCTTTGTACTCAGCAAGTCCGCTCCATGTCTTGGTCCAGTTGCTGTTTGCATTAACAACAATTGCATCGCCAACATTCTCGCCATCTGCTTTCAGCTGTAAGGTTACAGTATTCGGACGGATTCCATCCTGGTTCTCACCATCTGCCCATTTTACAGTTGCTGTTACATCGACTGCTTTTACCTTGTGTGTATATTTCAGAACAAGGCCGTCTGCTCCGCTTCCCTCTGTTGTCAGATCATATCCTTCAACTTTGGTTGCCTGAAGTGTGTAGTTGATTGGTTTACCGTTTTTGTTTACTGCAAGTTTCTCAAAGGTTGCCTTCCAGTCAGTATCTGCTGTAAGGCGTACCTTTTTGTTTGTAGATACGTTGTCTGCATAAAGTTCAGCCTCTACAGCCTCCGGACGGATTCCATCCTGGTTGTCCTGGTCATCCCAGTTTGCAGATACAGCGATATCAACACCCTTTGGTGTGTAGCTGTTTGTGATTGTGAAGCCTGTTGCTGCGTCTCCGGCTGTTGCCTGAGTGTACTCGGAACGAAGACCGGTCTGCTCTACTGTGTAAGTAACCTTCTTACCAGCTTTGTTAACCGGAAGGTTATCCCATGTCTTGGTCCACTTGTCGTTTGTTCCATCAACTGTGATTCTGGATCCAACTGCCTCACCGTCTGCTTTCAGCTGAAGTGTTACAGAATCCGGACGGATTCCATCCTGGTTCTCTGCATCATCCCATGTGATGGTTGCGGTTACTGCTGTAACGGCTGCCTTATGGGTAAATGTAAGAGTAAGTCCGTCTGTTGCGCTTGTATAATCTTCTACTTCTTTTGCAGCTTTCAGAGAATAGTTCACTGCCTCGCCGACTTTACCTGCTGCGTATACAGGCATGTCTTTGATGGTTGCTGTCCAGTTCTCTTCTGCTGTAAGAGTTACTGTCTTGTCTGTTGCTGTGTCACCTGCGTAAAGAACTGCGTCAACAGATGCCGGACGAACACCATCCTGGTTCTCTGCGTCATCCCATTTTGCGGATACTGTGAGATCTTTTACTGCCGGTGTGTGGGAGTTCTTAACTGTGATAGCTCCTGTTTCTTCATCAGTTACTACTGCAGATGCGTATCCGTCCGGAAGTCCGGATTCTTCTACAGTGTACACAATTGCCTGACCAACTGCACCAGCTTTATTTACCGGAAGGTTTGACCAGGTCTTTGTCCAGTTACCATTGCTGTCTGCTTTTACAGTGATGGCATCTCCAACTGCTTCGCCGTCAGCTTTGAGCTGTAAGGTTACTTCCTTCGGACGGATTCCATCCTGGTTGTCTGCATCATCCCATGTTACGTTTGCGGTGATACCTGTTTTTTCGATTTCGTGTTTGTAAGTAACAACAAATTCATCATCAGAAGAGCTTCTTGTTACTTCTGCTGTATAGTTGTTTGCTGTCAGTGTGTCATCTTCAACAGCTGTTACGAGATAGGAAATATGCTGTCCGTCTTCATCCTCGGATGCCAGATTCTTCCATGTATATTTCCACTCATTCTCTGCGTTGAGTTCTACCGGATCACCAACTTTTTCTCCATCTGTTGTTGTCAGCTGAAGTGTTGTTTTTTCCGGACGTTTGTTATCACGGTTGTTGTCATCATCCCATGTAGTTGTTACATTAAGTGTTCTACTTGGAACTACGGTAACCTGTACCGGGTCGGATGTAACATTATTCCATTTTGCAACTACACCGACGTTACCTTTTTTAACACCTGTAACTACACCTTTATCTACAGTTGCAATGCCAGTATTGTAGCTCTCCCATGTGATTTCCGGATTCTCAACATACTGAGTTCCATCCCATGCTTTCGCTTCAATTGTATTTGTATCGCCCTGTACTACTCTCAGCTTATCTGCCGGAGTAAGAACCAGTCTTGCGTCAGATGTTACTTCTACCTCACAGGTAGCTGTAGGATCAAACGGATAACATTTGATTGTGATCGTAGTCTTTCCAGGAGAAACAGCTGTAAGATGCAGCATTCTTCCATCTTCCGGATCTGCTTTTGCTGTAACGATATTTGTATCGCCTTCAACCATCTCAAGTTTTGAAAGCTTCGGATTACTCTTATCTGCCCAGAACTTTCGTTCCAGTTCTGTTCCATCTTCCTTAATAAAGGTACCCAGGATTGTTGCTGTACCGGATTCTCCCATCTTCATAGATAAGGAGTTTTGGTTCAGATACAGTCCTGCTTCACCATTAACCTTAATGGCGATACTCTGCCATACACCATAAAGCTGTCCAGTTTCCATCGGTACATAATATTTATGGCTCAAATAAATATATCCACTGTATGGAGTCTTTCCTGTAACGCTTACTTTTTCTCCTGCCTGCTTTACAATATCAATATTATAAATACCGTTACCATAAAACTGGGCATTCAGACTTCCATGACCGTTTTCAAAATAACCGATCTTCCAGGTATCTGTAATATCTTCACCGGCATTGTTGGTTTTGGTTTCACCCTTAGTTCCGGTAATTTCTACAGCTTCACCTTTTACAACAACTTTCTGGTTTTCGGTTACATTTACTTTAATATCTTTTACTTTTGTTCCGTTGTAGCTTACTGTAACAGTTGTGCTCGCTGTTGTCTGACCTTCTGGAAGATCCTTCGCAGTGATAACACCAACAGAATCTACTGTTGCAACAGCTTCGTCAGCTGACTTCCAGGTTACATCTGAAGACTCATTATATCCCTCTCCGGTGGATCCCTTAGAATATTCGCCCATATTCAGGAGCTGCCATACGATTTCCTGTGTACTTCCCTGTGCCAGAGTTACTTCATTCTGTCTGTCAGATAAATACAGACCATCGTATACAACGTTTACTGTTGCACTCTGTTTATAGGTCTTGCCATTGGCAGCTGTCCAGGATGCTCTTACTGTTGTTGTACCTTCACTGACACCTGTAATCTTACCGCCATTTACAGTTGCAATCTTGTCATCGTCAACTGACCATGTGATTTCAGGATTTCTTACAGTAGAATCGTTGGATTTTGCAGTCGCTTTGATCGTAGCAGTTCCGTTTTTCTTAATGTTATATTCTGCAGCATCAAAAGCAAGGCTTCCTGATCCTTTAACAATGACCTTGACTGTATCCTCAGAGCTTCCATATGATGCTGTTATGGTAGCTTCTCCAGCTGCTCTCGCTGTTACCTTGCCATCGGAATCTACAACTGCAACCGTTGGCTTGTCGGTACTCCAGGAGACTCCCGCTGTATCAACTGCCTCACCGGTTTCACCATGACCATCAATTACTTTGAAATCAATTGCTTTTGATTGCTTCTTGTCTTCTTCATCCAGAGATAATTCAATAGTTTTTGTTGTTCCGTCACTTCCGACCGGCTCTGTAATATAGAAACCTTTAACAAAAACACGGAAACTCATAGTCAGCGGATCACCGACCGGATTTCCCTCTCCATCTTTTGGCTGATAAGTACCTGTAATAACAGCTCCGCCAACCTTGTCACTTCTTAACTGAATCTGAATATCTGAATTAGTATTATATACTCTTACGACAGATGGATCACTAGATTCCCAGGTAATATCTTTAACTTTAATCTTCTGTCCGTCTTTTACGCCATAAGCATATACGTAAATAGAAGAGTTCGGCATAACCCTCTTAAATACTACATTGCCATCGATCATTTCTACATCCGTGTCAGCTCCGACATCACCTCTGAGATAAATGCCGTCTGCCGGAGATACCATCGGCTGGTATAAGGACTCTGTATCTGACTCAATTCTGAATATAGAAGTATAATCACCCGGTTTCTTATTTTTCTTGTTTTCTGGATTAGTCAGATCATTGGCCATCTCATCGAAGTCTATGATATAACGATGGAGGATAGTTCCCTCTGAACGCCATTTGACATACTTCAGAGAAGCTTTCTGGAATCCTGCACCTGTAACTTTAGCGTTTCCATTCTCATCCCTGGCGAAATCCGCCTCCGGCACATATCCATTGGAACTGGAACCTCCTACGTTACCTACCGGCCAGAACTTTGTCAAATCATACTCTCTCTTACCGCTATAATACTTACCACTTGGAGAGCTGATAGAAGCTTCCATTTCAAACTCATCACCAGCATTTACAATTTTACGTTCAGGCTTTACATTAACCTTAAAAGTATTAGTAACCGTACCTGTTTTGTATTTTGTATCCTCCCAGGTTGCTCTAATTGTTACCGGTTCTGTAGTTTCCTTTAAAGCGGTAAGCTTCACCTTACAACCATTTGTACCATCCTTGGTTACCTGTACTGTGTCAGGATCACTACTTGTCCAGTTAACATAAGAGCCATACTTACTACTGGCTGAGGTGGCTCCATTATCCCAGTCTATTGATCTTACATCCCACGGATTAGCAACATATGTTGAGTCTGTATAGGCAACTCTGTGCCAGATAGCATATCTCTGGTCTTTCAGATTCATTGTAATCTCACTGTTATTTGCAGGATAGCATCCGAGCAGATATCGAATGCTGCGCTTAGTATCGGTCTGCTGATAAACGCGAGTATAACTGTACTGTTGACCATCAGCAATATCAATATAACCTGATTCATGATTTGCATTGTCTGCGTCATCCTGTGCATCTGTACCAATCGAGTAGGAGGGAAAATTAAATAAATTTTCCCGACCTCTCACACCACCGTGCGTACGGTTCCGTACACGGCGGTTC
>NZ_WQQE01000101.1:0-241 GCF_018785655.1 Blautia sp. MCC269
TTCTGTTTCACATATTTCTGCACATACACCCAACAGGCAATGCTACTGGCTTCTGATACAATGTCAGCTATGGTTTTGCGTATAAGCTCTTCAAATTCAGTAATTTCTTCTTTTGGGACAACATCATACAGTGTTGGTGCCTGATGACTTAATTTTACGCCATTTTCATTTGCATCTTTAAGCAGATTCTTAACTTTTTCTCTTGAATCCTCCGGTACTTTCATGTACTCCCACATAAATG
>NZ_WQQE01000102.1:0-239 GCF_018785655.1 Blautia sp. MCC269
CTCTGCACCTTTTTCTCGCTGGTAAGCCCGTAATTTTCTTCCAGATACAAAAGCAGGTAGTTCATGTCCATGTCGGTCAGCGTGGTACTGGTGCGCTCCCAGCCCAGCGGCTTCACAATGTCAATCTGCTCCGTCAAAAGGTTCAGGCGCAGCGCCCCGCGAAACAGAGGGTCACGCTGGAACACCGTCAGGCAGTTTCGGATGCTGTTCTTCACGCCGCCTTTCTGCGTCCCCTCTAA
>NZ_WQQE01000103.1:0-272 GCF_018785655.1 Blautia sp. MCC269
GCACTATATTTGAGATTGAGCCGTGACGATGAATTACAGGGGGAAAGCGGCAGTATCCAGACCCAGCGCATGATGCTTAGACAGTATGCCGCAGAGCATGGGCTGACCGTTGTAGACGAGTACATTGACGACGGATGGAGTGGGACAAATTTCGAGCGTCCAAGTTTCCAAAGGATGATTGATGACATCGAAGACGGGAAAATCAACTGCGTTGTCACAAAGGACTTATCCCGTCTGGGAAGAAACTATATCCTGACCGGTCAGTACACGGA
>NZ_WQQE01000104.1:0-340 GCF_018785655.1 Blautia sp. MCC269
AACACGACGGTTAAGACCCAATCGGCCGATGGTACTGCACTGGAGACGGTGTGGGAGAGCAGGTGGGCGCCAGATCAAAAGAAAGAAACAGGCGAAGCTGCCTGATAAAAATAGAACGGGCACTGGAAAGTGAGCTCTGTTGGAAACAGAGTGGAACCAGAAGATTTTCGATAAGTCCGGTGCTAACCCTAAATCAGTCGGGAAGGACTGTTATAATAGCTGGTTTTTACCAGTGATCAGAGTTTACAAATTTGCTTGTGAGTTCTGATGGCTGATAAAACATCAGTCAGCATTGTACCTTGAAAACTGCATACATGAAATTTGATTAAGTTAATCAAAT
>NZ_WQQE01000105.1:0-112901 GCF_018785655.1 Blautia sp. MCC269
TTTAACACAGGAGATTACTTATATCTAAAGATCTTCCCTCCCCCTGCATAGCAGGGGGTTTATTTTTACTGTCACACAAATAAATGGAAATGGAGGGAGCTTTTGGGAGCTCCCTCCATTTCCATAACTGCCTCTTTTAATTTCAAAATAATTCCGGTTCATTTTCTATCAAATCTTCTGCAAGATATTTTGCATCCATATTTTCTATTCCATAGCTGTCATTTAAAATCTGCTCAGATAGTCTACTGGAATAATAAATATCAAGTGCTTTTCGTAAATCAATCCCTTTCATCTCCGAAATTGTATTAATAATATCATTTTCCAAATTCTGTTTATAAAATTCTTCCAGTTGCTTTTTATTTACCATTACTATTCACCTCATATGCCTTTTGGAAAGTAAGAAGGCAATCCAACGCCTCCTGCTTTACAATACATATTTGATTATTCATTTTGTAATATCTTAATTCATTCAAAACTTTTTCTTTATTCCACAATCCTCTAAAATACATATCTACGGTTTTGAACACATCATCATCCGCAACATTTCCGATGATAATATCATATTCTTTATTCAGCGACTGCCCATTTCTTTGCCTGATTTTCGAATGTCGTAATATAAAATCCTCTGCCAAAATCCAAATACTTTTTTGAATGAACTACATCTGGATTTTTTATAATTTCTGTTGATCCATGATATACAATCATACATTGACACCTTTTTCTTTCACAAAATCTGTAATGTCTTCCACCAAATATTCTTTTCCCTGTGTATGAAGCACATCATAACATTTAATAATGTAATCATCTAAAATCCCTGTTGAATTTAATATTTTATATACTTTGGCCGGAGACATCTTCCATTTATCTGCGAGACTGTATATCATAAATATTGAAAAGCTTAATTCTTTTTTATTACACATATGCATTCCTCCTTTTGCACGTTCTGATAAAACGGAAGAATTCTTCCTCACTTCTACATATTTTTTTCCTGAATATCAATAATAGAAAAGACTCTGTCATACCGGAGATCCAAATCTGCAGACCAACGGATGAATTTTTCTCTTCTTTCATTGCATTGGTCAACATCTTATCACCTCTCATTCTCTATTGTTTTACTGCCGTTTTCTTTATTATAACCTGAATATTTCTCCCCTACAATATAAAAGAGGGAAAATCCAATCTGCAAGAAATACAAGCATTCCTCAGAAAAGATTTTCCCAGTTATAGTTTGTTTGTCTTAATTTATTCCTTTTATTTTGCGGTTACAATGGAATAGAAGAAGCTCTGACGAGCTCCCTCCTGGCATATTATACTTCCGTTATATTTCTGCATCTCCCCCGGCAAAGCGTCTCAGTTCTCCGGACATTTTGCGGTAGATATCTTTGTAGTGTGACTTGGGCGATACCTGTTTAATATTTAGTTTGTATTCCTTCTCACTGAATATTGCACCCAGGCGGTATCGGTTCCTGTACATGAGCAATCCATTCGCCTCTTCCAGAATCTGTTTTGCAAGCAGTGAATCTGTTCTTCTGCAGAAAATTACAAATGTAAAGTATATTGGCTGTTTTTCCTCTTCTTTTCCAATATTATCCCTCCAGAATTCCCCGAAAAAATCATTCAGCTGTTTTGTATGCTCGTCCCACAAGATTTCTGTTTCTGCTACAGATAATATATGAACTTCTGCTACTTCGGTTTTCTTATAAAAAGTAACCTTTCCCTGATCTGAAAAATCGAATTCACACGCTTTTTCATAACCATCCAATACACAGGATTTCTTTATATTTTCTTTTACGTTGTCATCTTCTTCGTATGGATATGTACTTGCACAGATTCGTGATAAAATACTCAACTCTTCCGGCCAGTCACAATAATGATCCTGTCCTACAAAGCTGAATGGCTTCCAAACTCTACTCCTGCCTGTGTAATATTGGAAGCTCCGGCGATAGGTCACCATATAATAACTCCATGTAATTACATAGCCAATCAGGATTATAACAAAAGAGACATAGGAAATACGTAAAAAAGCACTCATATATACAGCTATTTCTTCGAAATCACTGAACACCAAACGTCGTACCAATATAAATGCAATGTTAGACATAATTGCAAGAACCAGTGCAAACGCCTGCCAGAAAAAAATTCCTCGCTGATATGCCGCCCATTTGGATTTCTGAGATTTTTCCCGCATAAATCCCATCGCATACAAAGGATTCTCTTCCCCAAAGCAGTTCGCAAATGGTTCATTTCTGAGAGATCCAAAATTCCGAACAACAATTATATACCCTAGCATAATTGCCATAAGCTGTTTTGTAGCATCATTGCCAAATTTCATAAAAAGAAATACATCATTCATAAGATATGCTATAACCATTATTGCTATAAATTTTGGAATGTTTATGTACTCAACAGAAAACATAGTAATTTTACCTCTTTATTATCTATATTCCCAGTTTATAAGATATACTTTATATATACACGTAATTAAGCAATCCATTTTTTTCATAAATAAGAAATCTTTTTGTCTCTTTTCCTGCCCCAGCTTCACATCCACCGCCTACCAGTCTACCTTTTGAAAGTACATATTCTCTTGTTTTTCCCTTAAAATAATCTTTAACATAGGATTTCGCATTTGACTTTATCAATGTATTAACATGTTTTTGTGAATATTTTTGTGCCTGTACATATAAGGGAATTGATTTGATTGGGCCCAAATTTAAATTCTTTATTCCTCTTATGGCCTTTTTATAATAATCACCTCTTTTAAATTGCAAGTACCCATCAGTGAATTTGCCTGCCGCATTCATAGCAAAATCAATTCCTCCATTAAGTATCGCACTTTCTAAATTTCTGCTCTCTTTATACTCGCTAATTCCTGTTACGGTTCCACTTATAGTCGCTACAACTAATTTTCCTGTTGCTCCTCCAATTCCCATAAATCCAACTGCAGTTCCCAAACCTGACACAGCTGCTGACAACCAGTCCACTTCATCAAAGCTTTTTCTTTCAATTACCATCTGGCAGGCAACGGAGGCAGCCATTCCAACAGCAAAGCTGGCTGCTGCAACCATCCATGCATCTCCATCTGAGTCTGAACGTGTAAGCGGATTATGGTCACAATATGCAAACAGGTTACGATTATGCAAAGTTTCCGGTGATCCCTGTACGGCAAAAAAATTGTCTGCATTGATAAATCTTTTTATTATCGGATCATAATACCGGTTTCTCAGATAATACATTTCTGTTTCATTGTCATAATAATAACTCTTATAGCGGAATGGATTTGTCTTACCGATGGTATCTTTCTTGCTTCCTGTGATGCTCAGAATTTTTCCCCAGCTGTCATATTTATACTCTGTCACAATTTCTCCGGAAGCATCGGCAAGTGCAATAACATCATTCTGAAGATTCTTTATATAAAAGAATTCTTTTCCGTATGCACGTATGGAAATCAGATTTGCTGCAGAATCATATTTATACCAGATAATTTTATCCCCGCTTGTTTCTGCTACAAGAAGATCTCCTGCCATACAATAGTCCGTAGTTACTCCGTCTACCGTTTTTCGTACTCGATTCCCTGTATGGTCATAACCATAACTGATCTTCTTTCCGTTGTCAACAGTTGCCAGCATTCGCCCCTGATTCCAGGTAAATACAGTTGTTCCTTTTTTCAGCATGTTTCCCACGGCATCATATTTCATTTCCGTAGTATTCCATTTCAGAAGCTTATCTCTCCATATACTGTCAAAAGTTCCTGTTCCTAAACTTACAGGAGCTCCCTGAACATCACCGGTTGTATATGTATACTACAAGCTGATTCCGCTCATCATACTGATAGGAATCGGTAATATTAATTTTTTTGCAGAAAATTCAAAAAGTTCTTTGCAAGAAGTGTAATTCATTTTGTTTCTGGCTTTTGAAAATGCCTGCGGAGAGACGGATGGAATCTTCCCACAAAATTTTCTAGTCAGCAATGGTATTTCGCTTTGTAAAGAAGCACCCGTATGTGCAAGCAAGTCCCCACCCACTGCTTATCGCTTTTCGCAACCCCGCAGGGGACTTACTTGATTTGGTTAAATCAGTCATTCAGATAAATACCAGAACCCGCTCCACAATAAACACCGCCGCACACGCCAACAGCGCTACTGTGATCAAACTTTTCTCTTTATATGCCGCAATAAGGGCTACGAAGAATCCCGCGGCGCCGGAAATGATGCTGTCTGTGGCTTTCAGGATGGCCGGAAAGGTCATGGCTGCCAGACAGGCATATGGCACATAGTACAGAAAGGACTTGATAAACGGGCTTCGGATCTCGTTTTTTGCAAGAGCAAGGGGCAGCATACGGATGAGATAGGTGACTGCTGCCATCACCAGGATATAGAGATATACGTTATGACTCATGTGCTGCTTCCTCCTTCTCTTCCACCGGGCAGAAATAAGCTGCCAGGCCTGCTACCAGAAGTGTTGTGATAATGATCATAAATCCGGATGATACCTGTTTTAATACCGGTGTCACCGCAAAAATGGTGCTGACTGCCATGGATGCCACAACCACTCCAAGAACCGGTCTGCTCTTTTTGGACGGCGGGATGATGATGGCCAGGAACATTCCGTAAATGGCAACGCTTAAGGCACTGAGCATAAAATCCGGAAGAAGACTACCGGAGATACCTCCTACCAGAGTTCCCAGAGTCCATCCGGGGATCGCCACGCACATGGCTCCATAATTGTAAAATACGCTGACTTTTCCCTCCTGGGCCGCACTGATTCCGAAGATCTCATCGGTGATACCAAAGGCGGCGATATACTTCAGGATGCCAGACTCCTCACGCCGGAATTTCTGGGACAGAGAAAAAGACATCAGGCAATATCTCAAATTGATGATCAGCTGAGTCATTGCCATCTCCCACATGGAACCTCCCGCAAAAATAATGTCCAGTCCCGCAAACTGACCGGCGGATGTCAGGTTGGTCAGTGAGATCAGAACTGCCTGCCAGATACTTAAGCCTCCGGCAACGGCCATCATGCCAAAGGTGAACGACACCGCGAAATATCCCAGTCCAATGGGCACGCCATCTTTCATACCTTTTCTGAAACTTTCTCTTTTCATCGATTTCCTCCATTGTATGTATGTTAGCCAGGCACATAAGATCATCCGCGTTTACGGCCTGATCCTGTACTGTTACGAACCCGGTTGCACACGTAAATAAGAGCGTGCCTGGAAACTTTTTTCGCTTCCTGACACGCTCTTTCATTGTAGCATCGACATATCAAAACTTCAATACTTCACAGCAAACACACCTGTGCTTTTTCCCTGATTTTATGCTTTTTCTACGATTTTATAGTAGGATCTTGCTGTCATGGAGTAGATCAGTCCATAGACCAGCGCAAAAGCCAGAACCGTTCCTGCCGTACCGCCCACGTACAGTTTTGTATTGGCCATTCCAAACAGCAGCAGGAGCCGGCGGATCAGCGGAAATGCCATGGAAATATGAACCATCGCCATCACAAGCGGGATAAAAAATACCAGAAGGATCTGTCTGCGGATGGCACCTTTTACTTCTCTGCGGCTCATGCCCACTTTCTGCATGATCTGGAACCTTCCCTGATCTTCGTAGCCCTCTGAGATCTGTTTATAGTAAATGATCATCGCCGTTCCCATAAGGAAGAGTGCTCCCAGAAAGATTCCAATAAACAGGATACTTCCGTTATCCACATAATAAGTTTCGTACTCAACCTGGCGGACACCACCGATCACGATGGTATTCTCAGAAAAGCCACCACTGCGGCAGTAATCTTTCAGCACCTGATAAACAGCCTGACCATACCGGATCTTTTCCTCATTGCTGCCACAGATATCTGCACCCAGATGAACTGTGAGATCTTTTCCCGCCTCGTAGGCATCAACTCCTTCGTACATTTTTGTCCGAAGTCCGTCAATATACTCAAAGTCCGAATCCGTCACAACAATCGCCGCCATATTGGATACCAGATTGGTCATCGCACTTAAAGGTGCTTTTTCCAGCCATTTCTTTACTGCAAAATCCCGGTCATCAATTTTTAATATATCTTTTTCCTTTTCAGACGGATACCAGGCAAAGATCTCACCGTCGTGGAGATCTGTTTTTTCCCCGGTAAGTTTCTCATACTCAGACTGGCGGATCGTATACAAGTCTACGGAATTCCCATCTTCCGGGTAACTGTAAGCCTGTCCAATCATAATGCCGTTTTTTCCCTGCTTGCAGCCGATCTCGAGATACGTTTCGGTCACTGTTTTTTCTGCCGGCACCTGATGATCTTCCATTGCCTGTGCAAAAAACTTCTGAAACTGTTCGCTCTGTTCCTGACTGATACCGGAGATTTTGGCATCTGTATCAAAAGGATACCTGTTCATCATAATGTCCCCCATTCCAAAATACAGCGATACCGTCATAGAAAGGAGCAGGAGCACGCCGGTACTTAAGATACAGATACTTGCCAGACCTGCCGCATTCTGTTTCATACGGTAGATCATGCCGGAAACACTGATAAAGTTGCTGGTTTTATAGTAGAACTTTTTGTTCTTCCGAAGCAGTTTCAGGATCACAATACTTCCTGCTGTAAAAAGAAGATATGTTCCTGCCATGACCAGAATTACCGCCAGAAGAAAAATAAAAATCGCCTGGATCGGAGATTCCGTGGTTACTGCCAGATAATATCCCACGCCAAGACAGATCACACCCAGAAATGCCATGAGCCATTTTGCCCGGGGCTCCCTCTCTCCTGTGTTTCCGCCTTTCAGAAGTTCTACCGGATTATTCATTCTTACTCTGGTAAGATTCAGTGCCAGGATCACAAGAAAAATCCCTCCAAATCCTGCGATACAAAACAGGATTCCAGTAATGGAAACATAAAATCCCAACACCGCCGGAACATGAAGAAAACGGAAAAGCAAAAGCAGGGAAAGCTTGCTTCCAAGGATTCCAAACCCGATACCTGCTGCCAGAGAAAGCAGAGACGTCATGATCGTTTCCAGAAACATCACTTTTCCGATATGGCCTTTTTCCAGGCCCAGAATGTTATAAAGTCCAATCTCTTTCTGGCGCCGTTTCATAAGAAAACTGTTGCTGTAGATCAGAAAGATGACACAGAAAATTCCAACAACCACTTCACCGGTTCCCACGATCAGCCGCACTTCTGATGCCTGGGGCACTGCTTTCTCCAATGTGGGACAGTCCCGCAGAAATTCCATCATATACATCATGGCAATACAGAAAATGCAGGTAAGCATATAGGGAATATAGGTGCTCCGGTTGTTGCGGATGTTCTGTACTGCCAGTTTTCCAAACAGTCCTCTACGCATGGCTCTCACCGCCTGTCGTAAGGATCGTCAGGGTATCTGCGATCATCTGGTACATTTCCTGTCTCGTTTTTGTGCCACGGTAGATCTGGTGGAACACCTGTCCGTCCTTGATAAAAAGAACTCTGGATGCATGGCTGGCTGCCTGTGCACTGTGGGTTACCATGAGAATGGTCTGGCCTTCCTGATTCACTTCATTGAACATGGAAAGAAGATCGGACGCCGCACGGGAGTCCAGCGCTCCGGTTGGTTCGTCCGCAAGGATCAGCCTGGGATCTGTGATCAGCGCTCTTGCAACTGCCGCCCTCTGTTTCTGTCCGCCGGAAACCTCGTAGGGAAATTTTTCCAGAAGCTGGTCAATGTGAAGGGCTTTTGCAATGGGGCGGATCTTCTGTTCCATCTCCTGATAATCTTCGCCTGCCAGCACAAGGGGAAGATAGATGTTATCCCGGAGACTGAAGGTGTCCAGAAGGTTAAAATCCTGGAATACGAAGCCTAAGTTTTTCCGACGAAATGCGGAAATCTCTTTTTCTGTCAGGTGGGTGATGCTTTTTCCTTCCAAAAGAACTTCACCGGATGTGGGGCGATCCAGGGCTGCCAGAATGTTCAGAAGCGTTGTTTTTCCGGAACCGGACTCTCCCATGATCGCCACATATTCCCCTTCTTCCACCGAAAAAGTCACATTGGAAAGTGCCTGTACTTTGTTTCCGCCGAAGCGGGTGCTGTATATCTTTTTTACATTTGTTACTTCCAGTAATGCCATATGCCAATTCCTTTCTTATCTGTATTTACAGCGTTCCAGGGATTCGTACATTCATGGTATCATTCATGTTCTAAAGAACTGCACTCAATGTAATAATTATTTGGAACGCTACTTTATGTTTTCAGTATAAGAAAATTCTCCGGCGGCTGCCATCGAAGTGGCTTACATTTTGCGGGGGAAGCTTACATTTATGTAAGGTTGGCTTCTGCAAAAAAATTTCAATACATATCCAGCTCTTTTTTCCACAGGCTCAACCGGACTTCCGTGCCTTTATCCACCTGGGAATCCACAGTGATCTCATGGCCCAGCTTTTTCAGGATCTTCCGGCTTAAATACAGGCCGATCCCGGTGGCCCGGTTGTCCTCCCGGCCGTTAACTCCTGTGTAGCCTTTTTCGAAGATCCGTGGAAGGTCTTCTGCCTGGATTCCGATGCCGGTGTCTGCGATGACAAGGATTGCCGGTGCTGTATTCGATGTCCGTTTTCCACGCTCATCCTCCAGCCAGATTTCAATACTGCCCGTTCTTGTATATTTCAACGCATTGGAAAGAATCTGTCCGATAACAAAACCGAGCCATTTTTCATCAGTGAGAACGGTCGCATCCGTCCCCTCATAGGACAATGAGAGCTTTTTTGCCACAAAGATCCCTGCATATTTATGGATCTGTTCCCGGATGATCCGATCCAGAGAGCACCGGGCAAGCTTCAGGTCTGCGGACATGTCTTCTGTTCGAAGGTACCCTAGAACCATCTCCACATACTGTTCAATGCGAAAAAGCTGCGCCAGGGATTCCCGGTTCCGCTCCGGTTCCTCCTGAAGTAACAGCCGCAGGGCAAAGATCGGCGTCTTAATCTGATGCGCCCACATGGTATAGTAATCCGTCATCTCCTCCAGGGAACGCTGCCGGTCTGTTTCCGCGCCCATCCGCATTTCATCCAGCCTGCGGATGATCTCCCGGTAAACAAGTTCCACCTCATCGGTGGTCTCATCCAGACGATCCAGATTGACCTCCGGAGCTTTTTCCACCAGGCAGAGTGTCTGCACCTTCTGTCTGTAGCGGACATACCCATATAAAAAAGCGGCAGCTCCTGCTCCCAGCCACAGAACTGCCATATAGATCACTGCCTCAGCAGGAAGCTGATACAGGCAGACCACTGCTGCCGATGCGGCTACCGCAAAAACAAAGGCAATGAGAAAAATTTTTGTCTGTTTCAAATATGCGCGTAATAATTCCATAAAAACCTCACACCATGTAGCCCAAACCTTTTCGCGTGATAATAAAATCCACAAGGCCTGCTGCCTCCAGCTTTTTGCGAAGGCGTGTAATGTTTACAGTCAGGGTGTTGTCGTCCACAAAGCTGTCACTTTCCCACAGTTTGGTCATAATGGCATCTCTGGATACCGGTCTGCCTGCCTGGGAAAAAAGCAACTCCAGAATACGCAGTTCATTTCTGGTCAGTTCCAGCTCCACCCCGTTCCAGGTCAGCGTAGCCCCGGAAAGGTTGAGCACTGCTCCTTTATGTTCCAGTACATTTCCCGGATTTCCAAAGGAATAGGTCCTGCGGAGGATTGCCTGAATCTTGGCTACCAGTACATCCATGTCAAAAGGCTTGGCGATAAAATCATCTGCTCCACGGCTCATGGCCATGACCATGTTCATATTGTCGGCTGCGGAGGAGATGAAGATCACCGGCACCTGAGAGACTTTTCGGATCTCCTCGCACCAGTGGAAGCCGTTATAAAACGGAAGTTTCAGATCCAGAAGAACAAGCTGAGGATCTTTCCCCGCAAATTCCTGCAGTACATTGGAAAAATCCTCAGCCAGAAAAACTTCATATCCCCAGGAACTGAGATGTTTTTTCAGAAGATTCGCGATTGTTTCGTCATCTTCTACAATAAAAATGCGATACTTCATTCCTGTTCGTCCTTTTTGTGTTTACGCTTCTTCCATCCATCCGGATCTACCAGGCGGTTCAGAACCTTGAAGCCATTGTTACGGAGAACGCTCTCTGCAACCAGAAGATCCTCACAGTGCATGATCGCTACCGGGACTTTCAGGCCTCTGTGGAAGAAGGTGTAGATGTAATGAAGGTTTACGTTGCTGTCGCCCATGACACTTAAAAGTTTGTCCAGGCCGCCAATCTCATCCTGAAGATCCACCAGGATGGCCTGGGTGATACGGGTCATGTATCCGTTTTCTGCCATGATCTGATCTGCTTTTTCAGGATCATCGCATACCATACGGAAGTTTGCGAATTCCGGTGCGTCGAAGCAGCCGAAGCCGTAGATGTCGATCTGATTCTCTGCAAGAATCTTTGTAACTTTCTGAAGACTGCCTGGGGTGTTTTCTACGAAGACGATGTTCTGTTTTACCATAATAATGTTTTCCTCTTTTCTTGTTATTCTTTTCTTATTATTCTTTTGTTATTTTCTTGTTTATTTTAGCATGAAATTTGTGGGAAGTGAATCCCCTCCCGGGGTGGGGCATTTCGCATGTGGCGGGTTTCCTTTCCAGGGGAGCATTTTGCATGCGACAGATATATCGCCTTCCGGCGGGAGCATTTCGCATGCGGCAGGTATATCGCCTTCCAGCGGGAGCATTTTGCATGCGGCAGGTGTATCTCCTTCCGGCGGGAGCATTTTGCATGCGGCAGGTGCGAGGAGGGGAAGCATTCATAGTTGCGAAGGCCATACTCCCCTCCTCGCGCTCCACCCCTCCCGGCCACGCCGCTGTTCTGCGTTGTGGAATGTGTTGCTTTGCTGGCGGGGCGATGGATTTTACGGTGTTGGATATTGTAGGCTATGCCGATATAGATGAATGCACTACGCTATAACCCGCGGTTTATTTTTATCGATTTGAGCAAAAAACAGGGAACAGGCCCGCTACGCGGGCCGCTTTCCCGTCCGCCCTCATCCATCGGCTCAGCCTGACGGCTTCGACACCCTGGAGTACATCGCCCTACCAATAACGTAGCACATTCCACAACGTACGCCTCAAAATGCGTGCCCAGAAAGGGGGAGCGCGAGGGGGAAAAACGGGCTTCGCAACTCTGAGTGCTTTCCCCCTCGCAAATTTCCGCCGGGAAACAATTCCCGTATCTCCCCACGCTGTATCACAGCGATATATACACATTCATACGTTAAAGCGTAACGCTTTTAATCGCTAAATTTCAGATATAAGTATACCATCCCGACAAGAAATGTCAACCACCTTTCCCAAAAACAAAAATAACATATAAAAAAGCCGAACGCACATCCAACAGACATGCGTCCAGCTATACATTTTTTACTTGCAGTTATTTTGAAAAAACTCAATCCAGCTCTTCATCCACATACTTCTGTATATTAGAAGCATTCACATACTTCTTAACCTGTGCCCCGTCAGTGATCACAAGTGTAGGTGCCTGACGGATTCCATACTGCTTGACAAGTTCAGGATTCTGCTCGGCATCGATGATCTCCAGTTCTTCGCCTTCCAGCATTTTCTTTGCCATACGGCAGTTTGGACATGTGCTGGTTGTAAAGAGATATTTATGAGATGCCACCGGCTGGATCTCAACCTCGTCACCTTTCATAGTCATCATGCTGGTATGGACTTTTTTCAGCTGGGAATGGGTAACATCATAGAGAGTACGGTTCTTGTACTCCTGGGTCTTACCATCATTCCAGTTCTGTACCGGACGGTAGTATCCGGTGATACGGCTGTAAACCTCGGCCTTCTTTCCACATTTCGGGCAGGTGAAATGCTCGCCGCTGATGTAGCCATGCTCCTGACATACGGAATAGGTCGGAGAAATGGTGTAATACGGCAGACGATAATTCTCTGCGATCTTACGTACCAGAGACGCTGCTGCCTTCCAGTCCGGAAGTTTCTCACCCAGGAATGCGTGGAATACGGTTCCGGATGTATACAGAGTCTGCAGATCATCCTGAATATCCAGTGCGTCAAAAATATCCGCGGTATAATCAACAGGCAGATGAGAGCTGTTTGTATAATACGGGGTGTCGCCCTCTTTTCCTGCTGTTTTGATATCCGGATAACGACTTCTGTCGTGTTTGGCAAGACGGTATGCAGTGGACTCTGCAGGTGTTGCCTCCAGGTTGAAAAGCTCTCCCGGATACTGCTCCTGATAGTCGGAAAGACGGTTTCTCATATGCTCCAGAACCTCTTTTGTAAACTTCTGGGTTTCCGGATCTGTCATGTCTTTTTTCAGCCAGCAGGCATTTAAGCCCGCTTCGTTCATTCCCACAAGACCGATGGTGGAAAAATGATTGTCAAAGCTTCCAAGATATCTCTTCGTGTACGGATACAGTCCCTCCTCCAGAAGCCTGCTGATCACATCTCTCTTGATGTGAAGAGATCTTGCGGAGATATCCATCATGTGGTCCAGGCGCTGATAAAATTCCTTCGGCGTTCTGGAAAGGTATGCGATACGCGGCATATTGATGGTAACAACGCCTACAGAGCCTGTGCTCTCACCGGAGCCAAAGAATCCACCACTCTTTTTGCGGAGCTCACGGAGATCCAGACGGAGACGGCAGCACATGCTGCGGATGTCGCTTGGCTTCATATCACTGTTGATATAATTGGAAAAATACGGAGTACCGTACTTGGAAGTCATCTCAAAGAGAAGACGGTTGTTCTCGGTATCAGACCAGTCGAATTCCTTTGTGATGGAGTAGGTCGGGATCGGATACTGGAATCCACGTCCGTTGGCATCTCCCTCGATCATGGTCTCAATAAATGCCTTGTTGACCATATCCATTTCTTTCTTACAGTCCTTATATTTGAAATCCATGTCCTTGCCGCCTACGATAGCCGGAAGCTCTGCAAGGTCGTCCGGAACGGTCCAGTCCAGTGTAATGTTGGAAAATGGTGCCTGAGTGCCCCAACGGCTTGGAGTATTTACGCCATATACAAAGGACTCAATACATTTCTTAACCTCCGGATAGGAAAGGTTGTCTGCCTTTACAAAAGGTGCCAGATAAGTATCAAAGGATGAAAATGCCTGTGCGCCCGCCCACTCGTTCTGCATGATACCCAGGAAATTAACCATCTGGTTGCAGAGTACACTTAAATGCTTTGCAGGTGCAGAAGTGATCTTACCCTCAATACCACCAAGTCCCTCTCGGATCAGCTGCTTCAGGGACCAGCCTGCACAGTAACCGGTCAGCATGGACAGATCATGGATATGGATATCTGCATTTCTGTGTGCATCTGCGATCTCGTTGTCGTAAATCTCAGACAGCCAGTAGTTTGCGGTAACTGCTCCGGAGTTGCTTAAGATCAGACCTCCTACAGAATAAGTAACCGTTGAGTTCTCCTTTACACGCCAGTCCTCAACCTTTACATAGCTGTTTACGATCTCTTTATAGTCAAGGATGGTGGATTTCATATTGCGTATCTTCTCACGCTGCTTACGATAAAGGATATACGCCTTGGCAACATCAGAATATCCGGCCTGGATCAGTACGTTCTCCACACTGTCCTGGATATCCTCAACAGAAATCCGGTTGTTCTCGATCTTATTCTGAAAATCCGCTGTAACACGAAGTCCCAGAAGATCGATCATATCCGAACTGTAATTCTTACCCTTGGCATCAAATGCCTTATCAATTGCCGCGGTGATCTTCCCCATTTTAAATTCGTCTAATTCACCGTCTCTTTTTACTACCTGAAACATAAGAAAATGCCTCCCTCATGCATTTATTTATAAGCGGATATTCCATTCCGCCTCACTTGCCTGCTTACGAACACACTCCGTTTCACGATCTGTGTTCAAAGCGCTGTAGGCTTATTGTATCAGACACGCCTCTTTGCGTCAACATAAAAAGTACCATATATAGTGCCCGTTTTGTTCACGGTACTATATATGGTACTGAGTAGATATTTTAACATTATGTGACTTTCGGATAGATTTCCCGCGGAACTCTTGCTTTTACAGCAATCCCTCCTTCGGTATACTCTTCCGAAAGAAGCTGTCCATACTCACGGATCAGCTGGATCTGACCGGCCTCTGAATATGGAAAAAGCCGCTCCATATAGATCTGTCCCTCTGCCAGGATTTCAGAAAGAAGCTGTTTAAATTCTCCAAGTCCCTCTCCTGTCCGTGCGGAAATCTTCAGCGTATGGTCTGCACGGAGATCCCGGAGGCTCTCCCCGGAGACACGGTCCTGCTTGTTAAAAAGCGTGATCGTTTTTTTCCCAAGGGCGCCCAGCTCTTTCAGGGTCTCATATACGATATGCATCTGCATCTCCGCCTGAGGATTGGATGCATCTACCACATGAATGATATAATCCGCATATTTGGCTTCTTCCAGGGTACTCTTGAAGGCTTCTACCAGATTATGTGGAAGTTTTCGGATAAATCCTACGGTATCCGTGAGAAGAAGTTGCTGCCCGTCATCCAGTGTAAGAAGACGTGTGGTAGGATCCAGTGTGGCAAAAAGCTTATCCTCCGAAAGCACCGACGCACCGGTCAGAGTATTCAGAAGCGTGGATTTTCCGGCATTTGTGTAACCGACGATAGCCGCAGTCTTCAGATTGCCTACCGCTCTTCTGGAACGGATCAGCTCCCTGTGTTTCTCCACCTGAGAAAGTTCCTGCTTCAGTGCGGAGATCCGGTTTCGGATCAGACGGCGGTCTGTCTCCAGTTTCTTCTCACCGGGACCTCTCGTTCCGATTCCTCCTCCAAGTCGTGAAAGGGAAGAACGAAGTCCCACAAGACGTGCGGAACGGTAACGGAGCTGTGCAAGCTCTACCTGGATCTTACCTTCGCTTGTGACGGCACGCTTCGCAAAAATATCAAGGATCAGCAATGTACGGTCCATGACTTTGCATTCCAGTTCCCTCTCCAGATTGTTCATCTGTGCAGGAGAAAGCTCATCGTCACAGATCACACCATTGGCATTCAAAGCATAGAGAAGACCTTTTACCTCCTCGATCTTGCCTTTTCCGATATAGGTACCGGGATGTACTGCCTCACGGTTCTGGATGATCCTGCCAGCAACGGCCGCACCGGCTGTAGCCGCAAGCTCCCCAAGTTCATCCAGGGATTCCTCCATGTCATCCCCCAGATTCGCCTGGACACCGATCAGGATGACACGGTCCTGTATTTCCTCAAAATATTCCATATCAGCCCTCCGAAGACGTTCTGGTTTTCAGGAAAGCCAGCTCTTTTTTTGCGGCGGAATCTTCCGGGAACATATCAATATATTCCTGCGCCTTGGTCAGTGCAGTGGCAAAATCCAGTTTTTTCTCATAGGCTACGATCTCGTTGAACAGAAGGCTCTGCATCTCGTCTGTGGTAGCAGTAGGAAGGCCTTTTGTAATATTATCAAGAGCGGAATCATAATCCCCGTTCCGGATATCACACAGTGCCAGGCCGTTATATCCCTTGGCGGAATCTCCCACTGCGGAAATATACTGTTTGTACATTGCCTGGGCATTTTCCACATCGTCCTGGGCCAGATATACCATTCCCATGAGAAGAAGGGCATCTGTATTATCCTTTTTGGATGCTTCCAGGAGCTCTTTTTTTGCATTGGTGTAGTCTTCCATATAGTAGTAGACACGGCCTCTGTCACAGTGCTCCTGGGCGTCCTTGGCCTCAGAAGAAAGAGCTGCCTCCAGATATCTGGTTCCGTCTGCTTCCATATCTTTATCCAGGTATGCCTCATAAATCTGGATCGCCATATCATAGGTGGCATCCTCTCCGTAAGCCTGTTTGAAGTTAGACGCAGCTTCCTCGTAGGAATCCATAGCAAGAGCAACTTTTCCGGTGAGGAAATAACTGCTTGCATCCATGGAAAAATCTTCTCCAAGTGTCTGGCAGTCTGCCATGGCGTCCTCATACTTGCCCCATTTCAGTTCTGCGGTAGCACGGTAGGACAGGATATCTTTGCGGAGGTTTTTGCTCACATTATCGCAGTTCAGTGCCTCTGTAAAATTATTCACGGCATCCTCATATTTACCGAGACGCAGGCTTGCAATGCCTGCCCCACGGTAGGACTGTGCCAGTTTTACCCCGTTCTGGATGGAACTCTGGTACTCCTCCAGGGCATACTTGTAGCTTCCCTGGGAAAGATCTTTTCCGGCCTGCTCGTATGTTTTTGTTTTTTCACTGCCGCAGCCGCCCAGAAGCAAAGCTCCTGTAACGGCTGCAAGAATCAATACGGTCTTTGTATTTTTCATGGAATTCCTTATTCTACAACAAGCCCTTCGGCTTCCATCACATCAACAACACTGTCTACATATTTATGGCAGAGTTCATCGGTTCCTGCTTCTACCATAACACGGATCAGCGGCTCTGTACCGCTCTCACGTACCAGGATACGGCCATCATCGCCAAGTGCCTCTGCTGCAGCTTCGATGGATGCTTTTACCTTCTCATTTTCCAGTGCTGTTTTCTTGTCGGAAACACGCACATTGCGGAGAAGCTGCGGGTAAACCTTCATCTCCTTGGCAAGGTCGCAGAGTGTGGCTTTCTGGTCCACACATGCTTCCATAATCATCAGGGATGTGAGAATTCCGTCACCGGTAGCAGAATAACGGCTGAAAATAATATGTCCGGACTGCTCGCCACCAATGCTGTAATTGTTTTCCATCATGTTCTCGGCAACGTATTTGTCACCAACTGCAGTCTGCTCATAGTCGATGCCTTCCCGCTCCAGAGATTTGTAAAGACCAAGGTTGGACATAACGGTTGTTACAACGGTATTTCCGTTCAGCTGGCCTTTTTCTCTTAAGTATTTACCGCAGACATACATAATCTTGTCACCGTCAATGATGTTTCCACGGTGGTCTACGGCGATACAGCGGTCCGCGTCACCATCGTACGCAAAACCGATATCCAGGCCTTTATCTACCACAAACTGTCTCAGGACTTCAATGTGTGTGGAACCGCATCCACGGTTGATGTTGGTTCCGTTCGGCTCGTTATTGATTACGTAAGTTTTTGCACGAAGTGCGTCAAAAACACTCTTGGCAATAGCGGATGAACTTCCGTTGGAGCAGTCCAGTCCTACCTTGATATTCTTGAAATCGTGGCATGGGATAGAGATCAGATGTCCGATATAACGGTTTCTTCCGGATGCAAAATCCACAGTACAGCCGATATCTTCTCCGGTTGCCAGCGGAAGTTCCTCGATCTCACCATCCAGATAAGCCTCGATACGTGCTTCAATATCTGCGGAAATCTTCTGTCCGTTCTCATTGAGGACTTTGATTCCATTATCATTAAACGGATTATGGCTTGCGGAAATCATGATACCGCAGTCAAAATCTTCTGTACGTACCACATAGGACACACTTGGAGTTGTGGTTACATGAAGCAGATAAGCATCTGCTCCGGATGCGGTAAGTCCTGCCGCAAGGGCATACTCAAACATGTAACTGCTTCTTCTTGTATCCTTGCCGATCACGATCTTCGCCTTGTGATCTCTGCCGTAATACCAGCCAAGATAACGTCCCACGCGAAATGCATGATCTGCTGTAAGTTTTACATTTGCTTCACCACGAAAACCATCTGTTCCGAAATATTTACCCATAATGCTCTCCTTTATTACTGATACAGTCCTTCCGGATAAACGCCGTCATCTGTAAGTTTTTTGAATGCAGCCTGTACAGATGCCTTATCTTCCTGATAAGTAACACCAAACCACTCGTCCTTTGTCTCAAGAACATCTACGGCTGCTTTTCCGGAATGGATCAGCTGGTCGATAAGCTCTGGAAGAAGATATTCTTTTTTGATGTCTCCCTCTTTGATTCCACCAAGGAACTCAATGAAGCCTTTCTCAAGGATTTCCATAAATTCCGGTGTCAGTCCCCACATGTTCATGGAAACAAGGCTCTTGGTATCCAGTGCTTCTGCTGTACCGTCGTCATTTCTTGTTTCTGCGCCGTCTGCTGTCTTGAAGATGTTATGTGTCTCTGTAACGCCGACAAGCTTGCCGTCCTCAATGTGGCACACACCTCTTGTAACACTTCCGTTGTCGCTTAATGTATTTCCAAGGCGGAAACCTGCCATGCAGATGTGCATCGGGCCATCCTGTGGATGATCCTGTACAAGATAGTCGTGAACTTTTACGTAGGCTTCTTTTCCATAGTAGTCATCTGCATTGATAACAGCGAATGGCTCGGAAAGGACTTTCTTTGCTGCCAGTACGGCATGTCCGGTTCCCCATGGCTTGGTACGGTCTGCCGGTTTCTGGAAATCTCCCGGAAGATCATCGATCTCCTGGAATGCATAAGCAACCTCTGTAATCTTGGAGATACGGTCTCCGATCACTTTTTTGAACTCATCCTCAAGGTCTTTACGGATAATAAATACAACCTTGTTGAATCCTGCCTCCAGTGCATCATGGATAGAATAGTCCATAATGATCTCACCCTTCGGTCCTACCGGTGCAAGCTGCTTGATTCCTTTTCCAAAACGGCTTCCAATTCCTGCCGCCATGATTACCAGTGCTGTTTTTTTCATGTTTCGATTCCTCCTGATTTATTATGACTCCTGCTTCATTATAATTTATATAGTTCTTTATTTGTAATTAACGATTACTCCTGCTCATTGAGCTTGGTCAGCTTCACTGCCTGGTCTGCCGCGATCAGGCTGTCGATGATCTCATCCAGGTCTCCGTTGAGGATATTCTCAAGGCGATGAAGGGTAAGTTTGATCCTGTGGTCTGTCACACGTCCCTGCGGGAAGTTGTAAGTACGGATCTTCTCGGAACGATCACCGGTACCGATCTGGCTTCTTCTTGCCTCTGCCTCAGCGTCGTGCTGCTTGGCAAGTTCCATCTCATACAGACGGGAACGGAGCACGCGAAGTGCCTTATCCTTGTTCTTAAGCTGAGATTTCTCATCCTGGCAGGAAATTACGATTCCTGTAGGAATATGGGTAAGACGTACGGCAGAGTCTGTGGTGTTGACACACTGACCACCGTTTCCGGAAGCACGGAATACGTCGAATTTACATTCATTGAGATCCAGATGGAAATCAATCTCTTCTGCCTCCGGCATGATGGCTACAGTACAGGTAGAAGTATGGATTCTTCCGCCGGACTCTGTCTCCGGTACTCGCTGTACACGATGCACACCGCTTTCATATTTCAGTCTGGAATATGCACCTTCACCTTTGATCATGAAAGTAACTTCCTTGAAACCGCCGATACCGTTCTCATTAAGGCTGAGCATCTCAGTCTTCCAGCGGCGGGATTCCGCATATTTCACATACATACGGTAGATCTCTGCCGCAAAGAGAGCTGCCTCATCACCGCCTGCGCCTCCACGGATCTCAACGATAACATTCTTGCTGTCGTTAGGATCTTTCGGAAGAAGAAGGATCTTCAGCTCATGCTCCAGCTCCTCCACTCTCTTTCTTGCATCAGAAAGCTCCTCTTTCAGCATCTCACGCATCTCTTCGTCCTTCTCGCTCTCCAGCATGGAAAGACTGTCCTCGATGGTTTCTTTGTTTTTCTTATATTCTTTATATGCGTCAACGATTGGCTGCAGGTCGCTCTGCTCTTTCATCAGCTTCTGAAAATGCGCCGGATCATCGGTTACCCCCGGTTCTCCCAGCTCATTGAGAAGCTCCTCAAAACGTACCAACAGATCATCCAGTTTATCAAACATGTATTTCCTCCTGTTTCTGATACCTGTAAATCACAATTTTTACAAAGGCTTCTGCCCCATCACTACACGGTCAAGGCCCGGAAGATCTTTTACCACCTGAACCTTTTCAAAACCGGCATTTCTCAGCATTTCACTGACTGCCTCCCCCTGGGTGCAGCCGATCTCATACAGAAGCCATCCGCCCGGTTTCAGATACTTTCCGGCCTCTGCGGTGATCTTTCTGTAAAAATAAAGCCCGTCTTCCATTCCGTCAAGAGCCTTCCTTGGGTCATGAAGGCGGACTTCTTCCATCAATGTTTCAATTTCTTCTGTCGCGATATAAGGCGGGTTTGAAATAAGGATATCATATTTTCCCCCCTCTTTTCCACCTTTTTCGCAAAAATACGGTGCCGAGAACAGATCACTTTCCACAAAATCCGCCCGGTTCTCCACATTCAGAAGACTGGCGTTCTCTTTGGCCACCTCCAGTGCTTCCGGCGAAACATCCACACCGACACCATGGGCATCCTGCCGTTCCAGAAGAAGGCTTATGAGAATGCAGCCTGAACCCGTACACATATCCAGAATCTCCGGTTTTTCCACATCATCAAGGCATTTCAGCCCTTCTTCCACAAGTGTCTCCGTGTCCTGTCTCGGGATCAGCACATTTTCGTTTACATAAAATTCATAGCCCATAAAAAAAGCCTGATGAGTCAGCTGCTGTACAGGAATATGTCCTGCCCGCCTGCCGATCAGCTCAAGATACTCTGCTGCGGTCTCATCAGACACCGGTTCATCACCATGTGCAAAATAGTATGCCCGGTTCTTTCCGGTCTTATATTCCAGAAGGAGCCAGGCATCCAGCCCGGCTTCTTCCAATCCGTTATCTTTCAGTATCGTTGTTCCTTTTTTGAGAAGTGACTCAAGAGTCTGCATGGCTTGTCTCCTCTGTCTCATAAGGGATGTCCAGGTCAAATTCCTCTTTCAGATAGGCTCTCCAGTCAAAAACCGCCTCAACAGCCTTGATGGCTACTTCTGCCATATCTGCGGTTGGTTCCTTGGTGGTGAATTTCTGCATGGCAAGACCTGGTTTACTCATAATGTCCGCAAATTTACTGTCTGTTCTTCCTGCCCACTGGATGATCTCAAAAGAGATTCCCGCAACTACCGGCACCATGAGAAGTCTTCCAAACAGTCTTACCCAGTAAACCGGAACCAGCACAAACACAAAGTGCAGCACAATACTTACCAGCATGACCAGGAACAGGAAACTGGTTCCACAGCGCTTATGGAGCCTGGAACTCTTCAGCACGTTCTCCACAGTCAATGGCAGTCCGTGTTCCACACAGTTGATACATTTATGTTCCGCACCGTGATACATAAATGTTCTCTGGATATCCTTCATTCTGGAGATCAGGAACATATATCCCATAAACAGTGCCAGCTTTACAAAAGCTTCTACTACAGTAACCAGGAATTCCGAAGCCCCTACCTTGCGGATCAGACTGGCCAGTATATACGGAAGAAACATAAAAGCAGCCACAGATACTACCATAGAAACAGCTACCGTAATGTAAAGAAGCCACTTGAACTGCTTATCTTCTTTGGCTTTCTTTGCGGAACGCTCCTCTTCTGTAAGCTGCTCATTCTTCTTCGCGGTTTCTTCATCTTCCTCATCACCTGCGATCTCCGCAGAGTACATCAGGCATTTCGTACCTACCACAAGAGAATCCACAAAACTTACCACACCACGGATGATGGGCTTCTTCAGAAACGCATGGTTTCCGAAGGTACATTTATAGTCTTCTACTTTCAGCTCGATCTCCTGGTCCGGACGGCGCACTGCGATAGAATATTTGTCCTTGTGGCGCATCATGATGCCTTCCATCACGGCCTGTCCGCCAATATTCGATGATTTCATTCATTCTCTCCTGTGCAAACTGAAAAAATTTTTCAGTTAAAGAAAGGTTGAGATTTCCCAACCTCAACCTTCTCATTTCCTGTATTCGCAATAATTACTTATTCAGGCCGTATTTCTTGTTGAACTTATCGATACGTCCACGAGCCTGTGTAGCCTTCTGCTGTCCTGTGTAGAACGGATGGCATTTGGAGCAGATCTCAACGTGGATGTCCTCTTTAGTAGAACCTGTTACGAAAGTGTTTCCGCAGTTGCAGGTTACAGTTGCCTGATAGTAGTTCGGATGGATTCCTTCTCTCATGATTTTCACCTCTCTATATAATTTAATATTATTCGTATACAATTGACGAATTCCATTTTAAACAGCTTGTTAAGTATAACACAGCTTTCCTGAAAATGCAAGGACTTTATAAAAATTTCTGTTTCTTTACAGTCTGTACCAGCTCCGCATTGGTCCTGGTTCTGGCAAAGGTATTCAGAATCTGTTCTACCGCCTCATCGGACTTCATTCCGTTGAGTGCTTTTCGCATAATATAAACAGCTTCCTGCTCATCCTTGCTGAGAAGAAGATCCTCTCTTCTGGTTCCAGATTTCTGGATGTCGATAGCCGGGAATACACGTTTTTCCTGTAATTTACGGTCAAGGACAAGCTCCATATTACCGGTTCCCTTGAACTCCTCGTAGATGACATCGTCCATCTTGCTTCCGGTATCCACAAGTGCCGTTGCCAGAATCGTCAGGCTTCCGCCCTCACGCATATTACGGGCTGCGCCAAAAAATCTCTTAGGCATATGAAGGGCTGCCGGGTCAAGACCACCGGATAAAGTCCTTCCACTTGGCGGGATAATCAGGTTATAGGCTCTGGCAAGTCGTGTGATGGAATCCAGAAGGATGATCACATCCTGTTTATGTTCTACCAGACGACGGGCACGCTCCACAACCATCTCGGAAACTCTCTTATGATGTTCCGGAAGTTCATCAAACGTGGAATAGATCACTTCCACATTAGGTCCCTGGATTGCTTCCTTGATATCGGTAACCTCCTCCGGACGCTCATCGATCAGAAGGATAATGAGATGCATATCCTTATTATTCTTAAGGATGGACTTGGCAACATCTTTCAGAAGGGTTGTCTTACCGGCTTTCGGCGGGGATACGATCATTCCTCGCTGTCCCTTTCCGATGGGGCTGATCAGGTCTACGATACGCATGGCAGTTGTGCCGCCTGCACGTTCCATAACCAGTCTCTCATTAGGGAAAATCGGCGTCATATCTTCGAAATTATACCTTCTCTGCCCCTCACTTGGGTGGAATCCGTTGATGGAGGATACGTAAAGAAGTGCGCTGAATTTCTCGCCCTGGGTCTTGATACGGATATTTCCCTGGATGATATCACCGGTCTTTAAGTTAAAGCGGCGGATCTGGGAAGGAGAAACATAAATATCGTTCTCACCTGGAAGATAATTGGCGCAGCGGATAAATCCGTAGCCATCCGGAAGTACTTCAAGAATTCCATTTGCCTTCTCACCACTGTCCAGCTGTGTGGACTCTGAAGGAACATTTCCATTCTCTCTGGCAGATTCCCGGTTATAATCCCGGTTGGCCTCTCTGTTATAATCTCTGTTATAGTCTCTCCGGACATTTACATTTCTGTGTTCCTGTTCCGTTCTTTCTGTCCGGTATTCTTTACGCTCCTGCAGAGTCTCTCCTGCGGGACGTGTATGATATTCTGTTTTTTCTGTTTCCTGCTTCTTTTCTTTCAGATTATTTTCTCCGGATGTGCTCCTGCGTACTTCTTCAGGGTTCCCTTTTGCGGTTTCTTTCGCATCTTCTTCCAGCATTCTCTCAATCAGTGCCGGTTTTCTCAAAGTGGAAATCCCCTTCATCCCTCTCGCTTTTGCCAGGTCTTTCAGCACTGCCAGAGATAATGATTCATACTTTTCTCTCATAAATACCTCTACCCTTAACTCTTATAAAATGTAATTTAATTATTTATTCTGGAAATCCGATACAGCCTGACATGGCTGCACTGGTGTCTGAACCGTTATTGAATGTAATGTGATTATTATTATGATATTAATATACACTATTTTTGAAGCAATGCAAGAAATTTTTATCGACAATTTCACCGGAGAAATTTTATTATAACACAAAAACACCCGGGAATTTCCCGGGTGTTCCATATAACAGCTTGTTATTTCCAGACTACTTTATAAACATTCATGATTTTTGTTATTTGTGCGTCTGTAACCTTTGAGAGTGCATTGACAATTGCCTCATAGGTCTGCGGACGCTGAGACTTCAGAGCTGACGGATTCTCTACATAATTCAGAACAGACTCTGCAAAATACTCGGAAGCATTCTGTGTTGCATACGCTTTTCTGACGCCTGTGAATTTGGATTTTTCGCTGTTGTATACAGCTTCAAAGGAACTGGTTGTATCCACGTTTCCGGCTACAAAAGCAAGGAAATGTCCAAGTTCATGATAAATGGTGGAATCCTCACACTGAAGTGTGATCATTCTTGTCTTGGCATCAAAGTGTCCCGCATAGGATACGCTTGGATCAACAGTTACAGTAAATCCCATCTTTGTGTAGGCATTCAGTACTCTGCTGTCCATCTGTGGCGCGATGGATGCTACATTGCTGATTGTGTATTTCTCTTTTTTTACATTTGTATTTGCAGTTGTGGATTTTGTTGTGGTCTGCGCTGCCGCAACAACGGTTGTGGTTGTTTTTACAGTTGTTGTAACCTTCTGTGTCTGTACGACCTTTTTGGATTTCTTGGTGAATTTCTGATTTGTATCTGTCTGTACTGTTGTCTGGGTTTTTACTGTTGTTGTCTGGTTCTTTTTGGTTGTTTTTGTTGTTGTTTTTTTCTTGGTTGGAAGTTTTTTGCTGTAAGTTTTTGTTGCTGCTTTCTTTAAATTGATTGTTTTTTTGGTTGTTTTGCTCTTCTTGGTTGTTTTGGTTGTTACCTTCGGTTTGGATGCAAGAGGAGTATCATCATCGGTAAGCGTCTGCTCCACTACCGGATCTGTGTAACTTGGCAGTTCCGGCACCTGTGAGTCCTGCCATACCATTGCAAAGCTTCCTGCTGTGATCAATGCAGCCGCCGCGATACATCCGGCTGCAACCTTCTTCTTCATAAAGAAGTTTTTAAGGTTCATTTTTTTCATACTTTTCACACCTTTCTGAAAACCGACGTCCAGAACGTCATCCCAGTATGGTGGCCGCAGAATTTACTGCATCAAAAAAACCGCTTATTCTGAAAAATAAACGGCCGCGTCAACACATAAATCCTTTTCACCTGGATGTAATTTCTGAGTACGTCACTAAATCGGAATTTAATGCGGCAACCGGCTGTCATAGTCCTTCTTTTGTGACCTTAGACCCTTGGCTTTGCGTCCCTGCTTTTCAACAGGTTTGCCTTTATATATACAGTATATGTTTTTTTCCCTTAAATGTCAACATTTCCCGCTTATTTTGGCCCTGCTTCTGTCCTTTTTTTCCAGAATCTGCTATACTGTTATCTGTAAAAAAGGAAGAAAAAAGTATATAACAGGAGAACGGCAAATATGTCAAAAACTTTATCTGTCCGTCTCTTTTTTGTGTTGCTGCTTTCCGGGATCATAATTTTTCTCCCCGGATGTGCGAAATCCGAAAATTCCGGTGAAGAACCTCCCGTTTACTCCCCTGCCCGTGTCCTCACGCCTGAGGCTCCCGGCACACAGACGCTCGGAAGTTCCCCTCTGGTTCTGGATATTTCCAATCAGGATCAGGGATATCTGACCGCACAGTCTGACTCCGAAGACTCCCGGATGAGTATACAGCTTACCACACCGTCCGGTGTTCTCTATTCCTATTTTCTGGCGCCAAAGGAACAGGCCGTCATCCCCTTTTCCGAAGGCTCGGGAGATTATGTAATCACCTGCTATCAGCAGATCAACGGAAGCCAGTATGCCGCACTGTATTCAGAAACTCTCACTGTAAATCTTGAAAATGAATTTCTTCCGTTTCTGTACCCGAACCAGTATGTAAATTTTTCCGCCGAGAGCGAAGCCTGCACACTGGCTCAGTCCCTTGTCACGGAAGAAATGAAAGATGTGGATATCCTGAAAACCTTCTACAACTATGTCACCAGCCATATCACCTATGACTATGATAAAGCAAATTCTGTAGAAGCCGGTTACCTTCCGGACATTGATGAAACCCTCCGCACAGGTACCGGAATCTGTTTTGATTACGCCGCACTGCTTACTGCCATGCTTCGAAGCCAGGATATTCCCTGTAAGCTCGAAATCGGCTATTCAGGAGAAATCAAGCACGCATGGATTGATGTCTATATCCGTGGAAAAGGCTGGGCAACAAAGGCCGTTTCTTTTGACGGAGACACCTGGCAGCTGATGGACCCTACCTTTGACGCCAACAGTGATGATGACGAAACCATCCAGGAATACATCGGAGATGAAAGTAATTATACGGTACAGTTTTCACGCTGACCGATTCCCAGCAAAAAGGAGACTTTATTATGAACTATAAACTGACCGCCCGGGAATTATCCAGTTTCTGCGGGCAGATGGGAATGCTTCTGCATTCCGGCATATCCACCACAGAAGGCCTTCATATTCTCTGTGATGAAAGTAAAACCGATACAGACCGTGAAATACTTACCCCTCTGATCCGTTCTGTGGAAGAAAACGGTTCTCTTTCCCAGGCACTGGAAGAGGTCGGCTGTTTCCCTGCATCTATGACTGCCTATGTAAAAACAGGCGAGGAAACCGGCTGCCTGGATGAAATTATGAACAGTCTTTCCGAACATTATAAACAGGAACAGGAAATCTCCCAGCAGATCCGAAGCGCTGTCACCTATCCTCTGATCATGCTTGGCATGATGGCAGTGGTAATTCTTGTTCTTCTGGTAAAAGTCCTTCCTGTTTTTCAGCAGGTGTTTCAGCAGATGGGACTGGAAATGAACGGGGTTTCCCGGGGACTCCTCAATGCCGGCAATGTAATCAGTCACTACTCTGCCGTTTTTCTGATTCTTGCCGCTGTTCTGATTGGCTTCACCCTTTTTTTCAGCCTTACCGAAAAAGGCCGCTCAAGCCTCCGGAAACTGGTTACCCATCTGCCCATATTTCGTGAGATCCCCGTTGCCATGGATTACAGCCGTCTGGCCCAGGGACTGTCTCTTGGCCTTCGAAGCGGTCTCTCCCCGGAAACAAGCCTTGAACTTACAAAAGCGTTGCTTTCACAGCCGGAGCTTCTCACAAAACTCCAGAAAACCTCTGACCTTCTTAAGGAAGGGGAAGCTTTTTCAGAAGCGCTTACAAAATCCGGACTTTTTGGAGGCATGGAGGGCCGTCTTATCCGTGTATCGTTTTATTCCGGATCCAGCGATGAAACTTTACACAGCCTTTCCGAACAGTACTCTGAGAAATCTTTAAACCTGATTTCTCAGGCAGTTTCCATTGTAGAACCTACCATTGTGATTCTGCTTTCGCTTCTGGTTGGGCTTGTACTGCTTTCCGTAATGATGCCTCTTCTTGGAATTCTTTCTGATTTTGCAATGTAAGGTGGTGACAGAATGGAACTTTTTGAAAGCCGCAGAAAAAAATTTTTACGGGGATTTCTTCTTCTTTTTCCCGTACTGCTTCTGATTCTTGCCTGTATTCTCTTTGTGGCAGGAATCAGCCATACTTCCGGGCAGGCTCTTCAGAAAGAACAGGATGCTCTGGAAAAAACATTAAAAGCCAGTGCTGTCCGTACTTATGCGCTGACCGGAGAATATCCGGAAGATCTTTCGCAGATTCTTCGTGATTACCATATTACCTATGACAAAAGCAAATTCGTTGTGGAGTACGTTCCCAACGGTTCCAATCTGCTGCCATCTATCAGCGTTATCGCCCTTTCCGGCAGCACGAAGGGAGGAAGTGCTTCATGAAGCTAAAGAAAAATACGGATCATTCCATTTCGTCCCTTTTTTCTCTCCTTCTGTTTGGTATTTTTGTCCTGTTTCTTATGCTGATGCTTCTTTTTTCCGCAAGAATCTATCAGCAGACAGTAAAACAGACCGACTCCGATTCCGAACTTGGAACCGCTATCACCTATCTGACTACCAAATTCCGGCAGCATGACCAGGCGGACGAAATTTTTTCCGGGACTCTGGACGGTACCCCTGCACTATGTTTCCGGGATAAAATTAACGAAAAAGACTACATCACCTACATCTACCTGAAAGATGAAAACCTTATGGAACTTTTTACCGCTTCAGACTCCCAGGCCAGTTCCTCTGCAGGCACCGTAATTTCCTCTCTTTCTGATTTTCAGGTAAAAGAAATGGAACATGGTTTCTACCGTCTTTCCCTTGAAAATACTTCCGGGGTTTCCACTCAGTTTCTGCTGCACAGTACAGCTGTTTCTTCCGGCTCAGGCAAAAAGGAGGATCTACAAGTAACTGAATATATTACAAAAAGATATTAAACATGTTTAAATATACTTATTAATTTCTACCAAGGTCAAAACACTTGTTCTGCATGTTTAATCATGGTATAATGAAATAGAACAAATAGTTCATAAACATATTAGCCAATAATAACAGGAATCAGCCAGAAAAGGATGATAAGATTGCTAAAAAGTTTCAAAACAGAGATCAATCCTACAGAAGAGCAGAAGATTAAAATACATAAGACAATCGGCACATGCAGATATATCTATAATTTTTACCTGTTTCATAATAAAGAACTTTATACTTTGGGTAAAAAATTTATGAGCGGTAAATCGTTCAGCGTATGGTTGAATAATGACTATCTTCCGAACCATCAGGAATATTCCTGGATCAGGGAAGTCAGTTCCAAATCGGTAAAACATTCGATTGAAGATTCCTGTACAGCTTTTTCAAGATTTTTCCATCATCAAAGTGGTTTTCCACGGTATAAGAAAAAAGGACGATCGAATGTAAAAATGTATTTTGTAAGAAACAATCCCAAAGATTGTCTTTGCGAAAGGCACCGGATTAAGATTCCGACGCTTGGATGGGTAAGGCTGAAAGAGAAAGGTTACATCCCAACATCTAAGGATGGATACATAATCAAAAGCGGAACTATTTCTATGAAAGCCGGCAGATATTATGTTTCTGCACTGGTAGAAGTGACAGATCCGGTGAGAGACAGCTGCTTTAGCGATGGTGTAGGGATCGATCTGGGTTTGAAAAATCTTGCCTTCATATCAAATGGAACTGTCTATAGAAATATTAATAAAACAGCACGAATAAGAAAACTTGAAAAACAATTAAGGCGGGCACAGCGAAAGCTCTCCCGTAAATATGAAAATTTAAAGAAAGGAGAGCCCACTCAAAAAGCAAATATACGTAAACAAAAGCTTAAAGTACAGAAGCTTCATCAGCGTCTGGAAAATATTCGTACAGATTATATCAATAAGACGATATCTGAGATTGCGAAAACCAAGCCATCTCATATAACGGTTGAGGATCTGAATGTATCCGGGATGATGAAAAACCGGCATCTTTCAAAAGCAGTTGCATCACAGAAATTTTACGAATTTCGCACAAAACTGAAGACAAAATGTGAGGAATTTGGAATTGAATTACGGATAGTCAGCAGATGGTATCCTTCTTCAAAGATCTGTCACTGCTGCGGACACATCAAAAAAGACCTGAAACTTTCAGACAGAGTCTACAAATGTGCATGCGGTTATACGGAAGACAGAGATTTCAATGCAGCACTGAATCTGAGAGATGCAGAAACTTACGAAATTGCATGATCCCGCAAACGTAAGCATGTACCGAAGGCTATTTCGGGAATTTACGACTGTGGAGTGTACTTAGGATCTGTGAGTAGAGATAACTCCGGTTGCTCAAAAACATACACGAAGAAACAGTAAGTGGTATTCGAGAGAAGCCACATTATCTCAATGTGAGTATATTTAATCATATTTTGAGTGGCAGGCATCATGAAAAAAACACAGCATAATTCCGGCACCAGCCTTTTTCTCATGGAAATGATCCTGGCTCTTTTATTCCTGTCCCTTTCCTCTGCTGCCTGTATTCAGATTTTTGCGGCAGCCCGGAAAAACCGTATTCAGGCAGAACAGTGGAACCAGATCCAGGCACTCACTACTTCCGCCGGGGAAGCACTGGAGGGTACCGATGGTTCTCCGGCAGAACTTCTGTCCCTTCTTCCAGGCGGCATCCAAAAAGAGGACAATCTGATCTGGTATTATGACGACACCTGGCAAAACTGCTCCGAAAAAAACGCGTCTTATGAAATGATTTTTTCTCCGGATACTTCCTCTTCTGAAAAATCCGGAGAGCTGTCTTTCCTCCAGGTTTCGGACAAGCATATGATTTACCGGATTCCCTTAAGTTTTCCGGCTGAATACAGCGAAAAGGAGGGTTCCTGATGAAACAGAAGCATACTTTTTTTGTAACCGTGGGAATTCCCTCTCTGTTTCTGATTTTTTCTGTTCTGTGTCTCTGTGTACTGGCTCTTCTCACTCTTGGAAGTTCACGGTCTGGCCTGAACACCGCCAGGTATTCCATGGAACAGACTGAAAAATATTATAACGCCTGCAGCAAAGCCACAGAAACCGTATCTGAAATTCGAAATGAGCTGTCTCAGTACGCAGATAACGCTTCTGATGAAGCAAAATATTTTTCCCTGATACAGGCAAAAGCAGATACTGACAGGAATTTTTCCTGGGATTCCACGAAACATACCTTAACTTTTTCTACTGAAATCTCAGATACCCAGCAGCTTTGTACTGTACTTGAAATTTTTTACCCAGCAAAAAACAATGGTTCCGTTCTGGAAATCCGGCAGTGGAATACTGATCTTACCAATTCCTGGGATCCGGATACACGCCAGAATCTTTTTAAAGGAGAGTGAAATTATGGATATAGAAACCCCTATTCCCGATTTTCTGACAGAAGCAGCCAATAAACGCGTTTCTGATATCTTCATCATTGCAGGCCGCCCTCTGGCCGAAAAAATCGACGGTCATCTTCTAAGCAGTGGAGAACGACTGATGCCTGCGGAAACCGAAAATCTGCTTCGCATCATTTACAAACTTGCCGGAAACCGTGATATATCCCGGCTTCTGGAAACCGGTGACGATGACTTTTCGTTTTCCATTCCCGGCGTCTCCCGTTTCCGTGTCAACGCTTATAAACAGCGTGGTTCCCTGGCTGCCGTGATCCGTGTAATCGCCTTCAAACTGCCGGATCCTGCAGAGCTTTCCATTCCGGAGGATGTGATGAGTGTTTCCGATTATACCCGTGGTATGGTTCTTGTTACCGGTTCTGCCGGAAGCGGTAAATCTACCACTATGGCCTGCCTCATTGACCGGATTAACCATACCCGGGAAGGCCACATTATTACCCTGGAAGATCCTCTGGAATATCTTCACCGCCATGACCGCTGCATTGTCAGCCAGCGAGAGATCTGCACCGACACCGAGAGTTACTTGACTTCTCTTCGTGCCACCCTCCGCCAGAGCCCCGATGTAATCCTTCTGGGTGAGATGCGTGATTATGAAACCATACAGACCGCCATGACTGCCGCAGAAACCGGACATCTGGTTTTTTCCAGTCTGCATACTCTGGGCGCTGCCAACACCATCGAGCGTATCATGGATGTCTTTGAACCTTCCCAGCAGCGTCAGATCGCTATCCAGCTTTCCATGGTCCTTCAGGCGGTTATTTCCCAGCAGCTGATCCCGGATGTGGACGGCCGCAACATTCCTGTTTTTGAGATTATGCGCCTGACACCTGCCATCCGAAATATGATCCGTGACAACAAAGTTCATCAGATCGAAGGCGTAATCTCCACTTCCAGCCAGGATCAGATGCGTTCCATGGACCAGAGTCTTCTGGAATTATACAAAAAAGGCCGTATCACTAAGGATACAGCCGTGAGCTATGCAATGAATCCGGATATGCTGAAACGCCGGCTTATGTAACAATGCCTGAAAATACAAAATTCCTCATCACCTACCAGACTTCGTGACAGTGATGAGGAATTTTTATTTTTCTTAATCAGTGCACTACATTTCCTACAATTCCATAGGAAACAATATACATAATGGCACTTGCCATAAAAAGTCCGCACAGGATCGCAATGGAGGATTTTTTGATATCCACCTCAAGAAGAGAGGCGATCAGTGCACCTGTCCAGGCGCCGGTGCCCGGAAGGGGGATTCCCACAAACAGCAGAAGTCCCAGAAATTCATATCTCTTGATCTGGTCACTCTTTCCCATAGCCCTGTTTTCCAGCTTTGTGATCAGACCTCTGAACGTCTTTGTTTTTTTCATCCATTTAAAGATCTGCCGGATAAAAAGCAGGATAAACGGAATCGGAATGATATTTCCCACGATACAGATCGGCAGTGCCTTTGCAGCCGATATCTTCAGCAGAGAGGCTGCCAGAAGGCCGCCTCGAAGCTCCAGTATCGGGATCATTGAAATGATGAACACAGCTCCCTCAGGAGAGATAAACTGTGCAAGGTGGTGTGAAAACCACTGTACCAATACTTCCATAATATCTCCTTAATCGTTATTTCTGCAGATATTCCTTCAAGAATTCTACTAGCTTTTTCATCTCCTCATCCGTGCCGATGGTGATACGGAGATGATTGTCGATCCTGTCCTTCGGGAAATATCTTACATAGATATGTTTCTCCCTCAGTGCTGCGAAAAGCTCTTTTGCCGGACAGCTCTCATGTGTGGCAAAGATAAAGTTGGATCTGGAATCCTGGAAGGAAAATCCAAGCTTTCTGAGCTCTGCCTTCGTCCACTCTCTTGTTGTAATGATCTTATGGCAGCATTCCTCAAAATATGCCTTATCCTCCATAGATGCCACACCAGCTGCAATGGTAGTACGATCCATTGTATAGGAGTTAAAAGAATATTTCACATCATTGAGATATTTGATCAGCTCCGGATTTCCGAAGGCATATCCGATACGCATGCCTGCCAGGGATCTGGACTTGGAGAAGGTCTGCACAACAAGCAGATTATCATATTTTTCGATCAGCGGCAGTGCGGATGCTGCTCCGAAATCCACATACGCCTCATCTACGATCACGATACTCTCCGGATTCTTTGCCACGATCTCCTCGATCTCGGAAAGAGGCATTTCTACGCCGGTCGGTGCATTTGGGTTAGGGAATACGATCCCGCCGTTTTCACGGAAATAATCTTCCTTACGGATATGGAACTCCTCATCCAATGCCGGGCGTTCATATGGGATCCGTAAAAGATCTGCCCATACATCATAGAAAGAATAGGTGATATCCGGGAACAGGATCGGTTTCTCTGAATTAAAAAATGTGAGAAAACACATAGCCAGTACATCATCGGAACCAACGCCTGTAAATACCTGCTCGTCCTTCAGTCCGTAGAACGCGGCAATACTGTGTACCAGGTCTCCTGCTGTCGGGTCCGGATAAAGTCTCAGGGTATCGGCATCAAGGGCCTTCAGCGCCTTCTCCACACCCGGAGCCGGTGAATATGGATTCTCATTTGTATTCAGTTTGATCATGCCACTCTCATTTGGCTGCTCGCCAGGAGTATACGGCACTACTTTTCGTATATTAGCTTCCCATGGTTTCATGCTGTGCTTAACCTCCTATCATATTCTTTTGCTATTGTACTCACTGAGAGGACATTTGTCAAAGGGTAATACCACCTGTCAGATGCAAAAAGACACCCGTACCGGGTTACAGGGTACGGGTGTCTGATTTATTTTCTTAACTTATGAAGGGCTGTTCTGGTCTGTATCGGACGGATATCCGTGCTGTATCTGTAATCAGATACGTGCTACGCCTGTTGCTTTTGCTGCCTCTGCTACTGCTTTGGCTACAGCCGGTCCGACTCTCTTGTCGAATGCCTTCGGAATGATATACTCCGGAGAAAGCTCCTCGTCTGTGATCAGATCTGCAAGAGCCTTGGAAGCTGCGATCTTCATCTCATCGTTGATATCGCTTGCTCTTACGTCAAATGCACCACGGAAGATTCCAGGGAATGCAAGAACGTTGTTGATCTGGTTCGGGAAGTCACTTCTTCCTGTTGAGATAACCTTTGCTCCGCCTGCTTTTGCGTCATCCGGGAAGATCTCCGGTGTCGGGTTTGCGCATGCGAAGATGATGGCATCTTTGTTCATGGTCTTAACCATCTCTGTTGTAACTGCTCCAGGAGCGGAAACACCGATAAATACATCAGCGCCAACAAGCATATCTGCAAGGGAGCCCTGTTTCTTCTGAAGGTTTGTGAGCTTGCTCATCTCTTCCTTAACCGGGTTCATTCCTTCTGTACGTCCCTCATAGATGGCTCCCTTTCTATCGCAGAGTGTAACATCCTTGAAGCCTGCTTTCAGAAGAAGTCTGCAGATAGAGATAGCAGCTGCACCTGCACCGTTCATAACGATACGAACATCCTCTTTCTTCTTTCCGACAACCTTCAGAGCGTTTGTCAGACCTGCAAGTGTGATAACTGCAGTTCCGTGCTGATCATCGTGGAAGATCGGAATATCACATTTCTCTTTCAGTTTTTTCTCGATCTCAAAGCATCTCGGAGCGGAGATATCCTCAAGGTTAACACCACCGAAGGATCCGGAGATCATGTAAATAGTATTTACGATCTCGTCTACATCATGGCTCTTAATGCAAAGCGGGAATGCGTCTACATCACCGAATGCCTTGAAAAGCACACATTTACCTTCCATTACAGGCATACCAGCTTCCGGTCCGATGTCACCAAGACCAAGAACTGCGGAACCATCTGTTACAACAAGACACATATTCCATCTTCTTGTAAGTTCGTAGGATTTATTGATATCTTTCTGGATCTCAAGGCAAGGCTGAGCTACACCTGGTGTATATGCAAGAGAAAGGTCGTCTTTATTCTCAACCGGAACTCTTGTAACAACCTCGATCTTACCTTTCCAATCTCCGTGCAGTCTTAATGACTCTTTTGCATAATCCATTTTCTTTTCCTCCTTGGATAATTATGATATATTTCATTTCAAAAGGATTACCTGAATTAATAATTACCATTGAAGAATTTACTGTCCTTCGGAAGCTCATAGCCTTCAAAATAAGAGCCAAAATCAAGCTTCAGATAACTGCAGAGATCAGCAAGCTCTACCATGGTATTGTCGTTGACCGGAATGCCATTCTCTTTTCTGTCTTTTTCAGCAGCTACCTCTTTCTCGCCGTGTGTATAGATCCTGTCCTGACCGTCTGCCTTCGGACTCTCCCGAAGTGCCTCAAGATATTCTGAAAAATGCTTGCGGATTGCATCCGGATCTCCGAATGCCGCCGGGTTGATCGCCATAAATCCATGGCAGATACCGGTCTTATCCGGGAATGTACAGCATTTGTCAGAGGTAACGCCCATGGAAAGAATAGAGCTGAACAGCTCACAGAGCATTCCATAGCCATATCCCTTATGGCTTCCGCTGACTTCCTCGTTTCCACCAAGAGGCATGATCCCGCCGCCCTTCTTGGCTACGATGTTTGCAAGTACATCCGGTGCATTATTGCTGGCATGACCGTTTTTGTCAAGTGCCCAGCCATCCGGAAGAGGCTTGCCCATCTTATTATACATTTCCAGTTTACCTCTGGTTACAACTGTCGTAGAACAGTCAAAGAAAAACGGATACGGATCTGCAGGCATAGCGACTGCGATCGGGTTGGAGCCCAGCATAGCCTTTCTTCCGAAGGTCGGTACCATGATCGCCTCGGAGTTGGTACATGCCATTCCAAGAAGTCCTTCATGACAGGCCATGTTCGCATAATATCCTGCAATACCGAAATGGTTGGAATTTCGTACACTTACGATTCCCACACCAGTTGTCTTTGCCTTCTCAATTGCCTTTTCCATGGCAAAATGGCTGATCAGCTGGCCCATTCCATTATGTCCGTCTATCACGGCAGAAATCGGTGTCTCAAAAACAACTTCCGGTTTCGCCTGGGGATGAATAGTCCCCTTCTCGATTCCTTTATGGTAACGAACCATCCTCTGCATTCCGTGGCTCTCGATTCCATACAGATCAGCAGTCAGAAGAACATCTTTAATGATGCTTCCTTCTTCCTCAGAAAAGCCAAACGCTTTGAAAACGTCTCCGCAGAAATGGTTCAGTGTGTCATAACTCCATTTTACATATCCCATGATCGTAAGTCCTTTCTCCTGATATTTCCGGCAGGTTACTGCCATAATACCAAACTTTTTTGGTATTACCAATACAGTCCCTATTATAGCACTCGGTCTTACCAAAATCAATAGTGGTCTTACCAGATCAACGGGATTTTTACTGAAATTTTATTTAATTTTTGTCAGGTGGATCAGCGATGAAATACAAGGCTGTTCTCACCCTGCTGCTGTGCGATCTCAATTATATATTTCTCAATGGTTTCCATATGTTCGCGCATCAGCTTCTCCGCCTGGTTCCGGTCTCCGGAAATAATGGCTTCCACCAGTCTTCTGTGCTGGTCATCCACCTCAAGAGCGGAATTATGTTTCTGCATAATATAGGCTCGAGTACCGGAAATGATCTCCTCTGTCAGCTGTGCTGCCGCATCCAGAACATTATAGATCATAGGATTTCCTGCGATCCTGCCGATCTTCGTATGAAGCTTCTTATCAAGACCTGCACGAGCTTTCTCATCCTCTGCGCTCTCCAGCTGTGCCAGAATGGAACGCAGATCTAATGCGTCCTTCTCCGTACAATTCCCGGCTGCAAGAAGAGCAGCCTCCTGCTCCAGCGCAGAACGAAGCTCCTGCACCTGCTGTACATGGCTGTTATTCAGCTGAAAAAGAAGGGCCAGTGGTGCAGAAAGCCACTGATCCATATTCTCGGTGATATAGTTGGCTCCGCCGCGGACCGTTGTGACAATTCCCATCAGCTCCAGTGCCCGCAGGACTTCACGGACAGCAGGTCTGGAAACTCCCAGTGATTCTGCCATAACACGTTCCGCAGGTAAAGTGTCCCCCGGCTTCAGTTCTCCCCGCCGGATATTTTCTATGATCTGCGCTAATATTCCGTCAAATGCTCGTTCTTCTGTAATCTTTGTAAACATGTCGTCCGTTTCGGCCGCCTTCCTTTATTATTGTGTTGTCTTTAAAAGTCCCGGAATGTATTAATATCTGTGCAATTTGACTATCTACGCACCTTCTTTTGGGACTTTTATGGTAAATATTATACTGTAATTTACCAATTTAATCAATAGTAAATAAGCAATTGGTCAGACAAACTATCACTTTATCCCATTATTGAGAATATTTTCCACTTCCTCCATCTGACCCAGAAGCATTTTCTGGCGGTCGTCAAAAAGAAGACCTTTATTATGCCTGTAATACTGGTCAGAACCGTTCTCCCGAATGAACCAGAGACTATAATAGTTGGCATTCAGTTCTGTGATAAATGCCACCATTTCCTGACTGTCCCCAAAGGCAGCTTCCATAAAGTCGAAGACGTTCTGAAGAGTAAAGGATATTTCGTCAGTTCGGTTTTCGTAGGCTTCGGTTTCGGATTCAAAGAGGGCTTTCACAAACTCATAGTTCCGGTTTGATGATGGAACTTCCGATTCTGCTGCGGCACTTCCGCCTCCTGCCAGCTCTGAACCTGATCCGGTTTTATCTGATCCGGTTGATTCCGATCCAATTGATCCCGAGGTTGATTTCGATCCGGACGCATTTTCAAAGAATGACACAACACGTTTCTGTATACGCTCCTGCTGTTTTGTAAGAAGCTCACTCTTTTTATCCTTTTCAAGATCCGCCTCTGCTTTTTCCAGGAGATTTTTTGCTGTAAGGCCGTCCTGATTTTCTCTGAAGTACACCATATAATCATACAGTTTCGTGAGATAGGCATCAGTAAGACAGCATTCTGTAAAAAGCTCGCCGAGTTTTCCATTAAGAAGGCTTACAATGCTCAAATGCTCGTCCAGGGAAGCTGTGTGAATCTTGCCCAGAGTGATGGAATCCCACTTTCCTTTCAGGATGTCTTCCACCTTATAGTCCGTTCTGTACTTATAATAAAGAGCCAGATAGCTGGCGAAATCCTTCGCGATCATCCTGTGCTGGATGTACTGGCTGACCACCTCACGGTCTACGGTTTTTCCAAGGATCTCATAAACCTGGATCAGACGGGAAAGATCCTCCCAACCTCTGGCTGTGGCAAAGATCTTTCCGTCTACGGTATTCTCCACCCTGTAGAAATTTTTTCTGCGAAGCTCCAGATAGGAGATCACCGCCGGATGAATTCCCTGCTGGTAGGCGTATTCCTTCCATACATCAAAGTCTGCCTCCACATCGATCTTCTTGATACGGTCCAGAGTGACCACATCGAATTCCCGGACGGATTTGTTATATTCTGGCGGGTTGCCTGCTGTGACGATCACCCAGCCTTCCGGCACCTTCTGGTTTCCGAAGGTTTTTCCCTGAAGGAACTGCAGCATCATCGGCGCCAGTGTCTCGGATACACAGTTGATCTCATCAATAAACAGGATTCCCTCTCTCAGGCCTGTTTTTTCCATCTTATCGTAAACGGACGAAATGATCTCACTCATGGTATATTCTGTGACAGAAAATTCTTCCTCACCGTAATTCTTTTTTACAATAAAAGGAAGTCCCACAGCACTCTGCCTGGTGTGGTGGGTAATGGTATAGGAAACAAGAGCAATCCCGCATTCCCTTGCTATCTGTTCCATAATCTGTGTCTTTCCGATTCCCGGAGGGCCCATAAGAAGGATCGGTCTCTGTCGGATCGCCGGGATCCGGTACTCACCGAATTCGTCCTTTGAAAGATATGCTTCTATGGAATCTCTTATCTCCTGCTTTGCTCGTTTTATGTTCATGGTATTCTCCTTTTCACGGCATATAAAAAACTGCCTGCAGGATCCTCCGCCTAAAACGGGTTGCCTTGCGCGACATCTGCAAAAAATATGCCTGAATCCAATGATAAATCGAAAATTGAATTCAGGCAAGTTTTTCACTACTATATATTTTTTTTATTCTGCTGTCAGTGTGTGTATCAGGTTCAGAATACGTCCCGCACACATTCTGACAACTTCTTCCGAAAGCTTTCCGTCTTCAAAAGCTTTTCGGATATTTTCTGCATCGGCTGCATTACCAGGCATGATAATATCATTTCCTGCTGTCACGCATTTCCACGGAATACTTCCATCTTCCGGAACCGTTGTATTCCAGTCTGACATGATCACACCGTCAAATCCCCATTCTTTTCGGGCAATGGCTGTACAGAGATCAACACTGTTTGCAGCATGGACACCATTCAGTAAATTATAGGAAGACATGATTGCCACTGGTCTGCTTTCTTTAACTGCAATCTCAAAACCACGCAGGTAAATTTCCCTCAGGGCACGTTCTGATACCTGTGCATCTACGCCCATACGATTATCTTCCTGATTGTTGCAGGCAAAATGCTTAACGGTAACACCGCAGCCAGGTCTGCTCTGCACTCCTTTTGTCATGGCTGCTGCCATGGTTCCGGAAAGCAGCGGATCTTCGGAATAATACTCAAAATTTCTGCCGCACAGAGGGTTTCTCTGAATATTAAGACCAGGTGCTAGCCAGAGATCTATGTGGAATTCTTCCATTTCTTCTGCAACTGCTATTCCAACTTTTTCCACAAGGGCAGTATCCCAGGTCTGAGCCAGTGCAGTTCCAACCGGAAATGCCGTACAGAACTGATAATATCTGTCTGCGTTTTCGTGAGTCTCATCTGTTCTCAGGTATCCGTTTTCCAGAGATCCAAGGACACCGATTCCATATACTGTGTCTGTTTCTCTGTCTACTTCATAATTCTGCTGAAGTCTCAGTCCTGCCGGCCCATCGGCCATGATCAGTGGGGAAACGCCATATTGCTCATAAAGAGCAGCCGTGGTCTCACCGGCAGAGCCAGGAACACGGATTCCTGCCGCCCCCAGATTACTGGAGATTCCAGCAATATTTCCATAAAACAGCGGGAGCAGATCCTTTGCAGGAATCTTATTTTCCGGTTGGCAGGTGCATTCTGTTCTCTTCTCTGGTTCAGGATAATAGATATATCTTCCAATCTTCTCATTCTCTGCCTTCTCTTTCCATTTCAGAGTTCTGGCAGAAAGATTCTGGCGGTCATAAACTTCTTCAGTAATATCAGTCTGATTCTCAAGGATATTCGTTTTATCCAGGATCACACTCTCCGGCACTTCAAGCATTGCAGCCAGCGTAAGCGATGCAATGCTGTTTCCGACCCAGACAGCATAATAACCTTTTTCAGCAATCCAGGCATGCTGCTCTTCGGAAAAATATGCCAGTGTCTTTCTGTCGATCCTAATTTTCAGCAGTTCTTTTTCCCCCGGCTTCAGAAGTTTTGTTTTTGCAAAGCCAGCCAGCCGACGGTATTCCTTCCCTGATTCATCCTGTGGAAGAGACACATAGACCTGCACGACCTCTTTTCCCGAAAAAGTTTCTCCTGTATTCGTTACCTCTGCTTCAACTTCAACGCCATCCCCTGATGTTTTCATCCCATGGAAGCGTATCTGCATTTCTGTGTAAGAAAGTCCATATCCAAACGGAAACAGCGGTTTTACACCAAAAGTATCAAAATAACGATATCCTGTATAAATTCCTTCCTTGTACTCTTCTCTTTCAAGCTTGCCATTAAGATAGCTGTATTCCTCTGCACACGGATAATCCTCATACCTTCTGGCCCATGTTGCAGTCAGCTTGCCGCCTGGAGTTACCTTTCCCAGAAGGACATTGGCGAGGGCAAGTCCGCCTCTTTGTCCAAGCTGGGAAATATTCAGGACAGCACAGATATTTTCTGTTTCTTCCAGAATATCTGTCAGTTCTACCGGACCGCCGGAATTCAGGATAAGTACTGTAGGAATCTTCTGTGCATCAAGGAACCGGATATCCTCCCGCTCCCGTCTGCTCAGATAATAATCTCCCTCGACCCTGCGCCTATCCTTTCCCTCACCGGAAATCCTGCTTACCACATAGATTGCTGTCTGGGCATCGACAGTATCTTCTGCTGTGACTGCACGGCCTTCCGGCATTGCAAAGGGATTTTCCGCATAGGCATCAAAAGGATTTTCCACAAACTTTGCTTCTTCCAGTATTTTTTCTTTCCATGCCCGGCGTGCTTCTGCGTATATTGACTCATAATTGGCCAGCCATTTCTCGCTTACGATCTGAATACCGTTTTCTTTCAGTCCCTGATAAATAGAAATGTTACTTCTGTTATTCACATCACCGGAACCTGTTCCGCCTTTCACTGTCTTTCCCGCACCGGCGCCGTATAAACCTATTTTCGTGGAAATATTCAGAGGGAGTATTTTTTTATCATTTTTCAGCAGTACAATACCCTCCTCTGCTGCTTTTTCCGAAAGAAGACCGTTTCGTATTTCACGGTCTGACATGCTGTGTTTCTTTGTTCCGCTGTGTTTCCATTTCTTAACTGTCATATCTTACCTGCTACCTTTTGTTATTCTTTTACGCCTCCAAGTGTCACTCCTGCGATGATAAACTTGGAAAGAAGGAGATATACGATAATAATCGGCACAATGGCAACCGTGATCATCATGTAAATCTTACCCATATCAAAATTCATATAATCTGCTCCACGAAGTGTTGCAATCAGGATTGGAACAGTCATCTTGCTTTTAGACTGGATAACCAGAGCAGGAACGAAATAATTGTTCCAGGAGCCTACAAATGTAAAAATCGCCTGTACAGCGATTGCTGGCTTCATGATTGGCAGGACAATACTGTTGAAAGTACGGAACTCTCCGGAGCCGTCAATTCTGGCTGCTTCTACCAGTGACATCGGCAGTGAGGACTGCAGATAGCTGTACATAAAATAGAATACGGCCGGTGACGCAACAGACGGAATGATCAACGGAAGCAGGGAATCATATAATCCCATCTTTGTGATCAGACGAAGGAAGCCCATTGCAGTTACCTGTGTCGGCATGACGAGGATCGCCATGATAAATGTAAACGCTACATTCCTTGCCTTGAAATCATAGGCATAAAGACCATATGCTGTCAGTGAGGAAAAATATGTACATAATACTGCACTGCATCCGGACACGATAATACTGTTAAGAATTCCCCTGAACATCGGAAAGCTTCCGTCATTTGCAACATTCATCAGGTTTTTCCAGAAATATTTTCCAGGAAGAGCAGAAAATCCCTTCTGAAGCTCTGCATGAGAATGAGACGCATTCACGATCAGTACATAAAAGAAAAAGAGACACATAAAGGAAAGAATAATAAGTACCACATGTGCCACGATACTTCTGATCCTGCTGGCTGTCTTATCTTTCATCATTTTGTTTTTCTCCTTTCTGCTCTTGCTCTCTTTTTCGCTGCTTTCTTAGATCCGTCCGGATCATTGTCGTTAGTCATACGATATACAAAGAAGCAGAGGATTCCACTGATAATAAACAGGTATACAGACAATGCTCCGGCCATACCATAATTCTTGCTCTTCAGATGGCTGTTCAGGAACATAATCAGTGTCATGGATGTTCTGTCCGGATTACCCTGTCCGTTTGTGAGAATCTGCGGTACATCAAACATCTGAAGGCCACCGATGATGGAAGTGATCAGAGTATAGGAAAGAATCGGACGAATCAGTGGAAGCGTAATATAGAAGAAACGCTGAATGCTGTTGCATCCGTCCAGATCCGATGCTTCAAAAACATCCATACTGATTCCCATTACTGCTGCCATCAGCATGATGGTCGTGTTTCCGAACCACATCAGGAAATTCATGAAACCTACCAATGATCTTGTTCCCAGAACAGAGCCCAGAAAATCAATCGGTTCCTTTATCCAGCCCAGTGAACACAAAATGGAGTTTACAGGTCCGTTTGTGGAAAACATGGTAAAAAACAGAAGTGCAAATGCTGATGCCATGATCAGGTTCGGCAGATAAATTACAACCTTAAAAAACTGCTTGCCATGAAGCTTCAGCCTGGCATCAGTAAACCAGCATGCAAGCACCAGTGCAACAACGATCTGCGGAACAAATCCGATCACCCAAAGGATCAGTGTATTCAGTCCGTATTTCAGCATGTCAGAATGCAGAAGACTGACATAATTGGCAAGTCCTATAAAATTAGGACCAATCTGCTTGATTCCAGAACGGAAATATTCAAAAAAGCTGTATCTCACTGTATCAAACAGCGGAATCAGCGAAAAGATAAAATAGATCACAAAAAACGGAAGAATAAATATGTATCCCCATTTTCCGTAATTAACGCTCTTTTTCTTCATAATGCTCTTCCTTTCCAGCAAACTGCAGGATCCAAAGATCCTGCAGCATTAACAATTATCCTCATGTGGTATTTATTCCGGCCACTGGATCTCTGTGATCTCCGGATAACGCTCCTGAATAGCTGTCTCAAAGTTGGCTTTTGCTTTGTCAAAGTCTACTTTACCCTGGAAGTAATCACTGAAAGCGTTCTGGATCAGCTCTACACAACCCTGGTCATATGCGGAAAGCGGTGCGATCTTGATATTCTCTGCAACCGGTGCAAAATACTCAAACGGGTTCTGTCCACCAAGGAAATCAGATGCGAAATCTGCATTTGTAGCTGCATCTTTCATACCGGATTTTGTATTTGTAAAATCAGAGTATTCTTTGGAAATCTTAAGAAGATTATCCTGATTTCCCGTCATTGCCAGGATAATATCTTTGACATGTTCCGGATTATCTGTTCCTGTTGCAGCCTGAATGTAAGAGCCACCCCAGTTGTATTCCTGCGGAGGATTTGTAACAGCCCAGTCACCTTCTGCTCCATCCCAGTTTGGTTTCAGAGTAAAGTCGATACCCCATGCCGGGAAGAGGAATGCGAATACCTTGGACTCAGAACTCATTGCCTTGTTCCAGTCATCGTTCCACTGACCTTTTACAGTTTTGTTAAGATAACCTGCATCCAGCCACTCTTTGGAATCTTTTACCCAGTCCATGATCTTTGAATCTACTTTGATCACAGAATCACCGGACTCTACCCACGGATTCTCAATGCTGTTTCCATATAAACGAAAAGTGTCTGCATAAGAAGCAAATGTATAATATCCTTTTTCTTTCAGCTGAGCTGCTGTTTCTTTAGCTGTATCCCAGTCTTTCATCTTCTCGCCAACTTCTTTCGGGTCATCAGTACCGAAAACATCTTTCGCAATGTCACGACGATATACAAGGACACCCGGGCAGCACTGCCATGTGGCGCCTCTCTGTACTCCATCCGCATCAGAAGCTGTTGTTTTCGTGAAATCATACTGATCTGCAAGATCCTTGTCCGGATCAATGCCAAGATCAGTAAGAGGCATTGCAACATCTGCATCTTTGTCTGTATATTTGAATACATAATCTGTCTCAGAAAGGAACATGTCTACCTTATCATCTGCACTTGCATCAGCCTGGTTGAGAAGTGCCTCATCCAGTTTCTGCTGATATACGCCATCCTGGTTCGGATTTACGATCCAGTGGATCTCTGTACCATCTTTCAGTTTTGTAACTGTACCATCTTTGGAAGTGGACTCTACTTCCGGATAAATAGCTTCCAGTCTCTGACGGAACTCATCATTCCAGGAATAAATATTGATCACTTTTCCCTCATCCGATCCTTTTGCAGATACACAGCTTACATTTGCTGCCATCATTCCACAAACCATTGCTGCTGCAAGGATCATAGATACCGCTCTTTTTTTCATAGTATAAATCCTCCTTTTTCTGTAGCATCCCCGATGCTTTACCTTTGATGATGAAAATATACCATTTTTTTATCTGCGATTATATTATTAATCTTAACAAAATGTCAGATTCATGTCATAATATAAAAAACCAACACATTCCTTAAACATCAACATATAAGGAGGATATCAATATGTCCATTTCCCAAGACTGGATTACTAATGAGCTGAAAGATACAGAACCGGAAGCTCTTCATCGCTCTCCCTCTGTGGAATATTCTTTTTACAATGCCGTAAGAGCCGGTGATATGGAAACTGTAAACAAAAACTGCGAGGAAGACTCTTTTCTTCATCTGAAGGGAACCGGTATCCTCTCCAAAAATCCTCTGACCAACCTGAAGTATCATTTCGTTGTCACTACTGCCATGCTCACCCGTTACTGTATTGACGGTGGACTGGAGCCTGAACAGGCATATCGTCTCAGCGATTTTTACATTCTGAAAATGGATTCCTGCACCACTGTACGCCAGATTGCAGATCTGCATCATATTATGGCCAGAGATTTTACCGGAAAAATGATCCTCCAGAAAAAAAGCTCTATTCTTTCCAGACCGGTCATGCAATGCGTGGACTATATTTACGGTCACATTAAGGAGCGTATCACCATTCAGGATCTGTCAGAACATACCGGACTCTCTCCCAGTTATCTGTCCAGAGTATTCAAACAGAATCTTGGAGTATCCATAAGTGATTACATCCGCGAGAAAAAAATCGAAAAAGCCACTCACCTGCTCCGATACTCTGATAAAGCAGTCGTTGATATCGCCAATTATCTGAATTTCTCTTCACAGAGTCATTTTATCCAGATCTTTGAAAACTTCACCGGCCTTACCCCAAAGAAGTACCGTGACAAATATTACAAATCCATGTGGTAAACATCCTTATTATTATGGCTGATATTTTTTATCAGCATCAAAAACGACATCCCGCAGCTTTTTACAACTGTGGGATGCCGTTTTCCTATTGATACTTCTGTTTCTGTAATTTAACAATTATGTATAACCGATTTCGGTTACATCAGTTCCACTTTGATCCTGTGTGTTTCTTTTACAGAAAGCTTTTCGAGCAGTTCCCGATCTATACGTACACAGGTACTCTGTTTGTTTTTCATTTCCTTTTCATCGCACCATACTGTTTTTATTTTATATTCTGAAGGAAGTTTTTTCTCCGGATTGCAGATACAGATCTCCAGCTTTCTTCCGGCAAATTCCATAGTAAGAGATGCCTGTCCATTCTCATTATACTGCTCCGGCATCAGTGCCGGCGCGATCACCAGATCTCCAAGATCTCCTCTGACGCCAAATACCTCTGTGATCATAGTCAGCATATACCAGCTTGCAGCACCGGTAAGATATGCATACAATCCTCTTCCCTGATTATCAAAATATTCCGGAATTCCAGGATACATCCTGCTGTTCTCAAAATCCATGGCAGCGTCCAGAAGCGTTTCCAGAACCTTATGTCCTTCTTTTGCATAGCCGTTTTTATACAGTGCATTGCCATACATAACAGCCATATGGGAAAATACCGCTCCGTTTTCCTTTTCTCCATAAGCAAACCCGAACATTCTTCCCAGATCAAATTTTTCTTCATGGAAATTGGTATTCAGGCGATATCCTCCTGCCTGACGGTCAAAAAGATATTTATCCGCACTTTTACAGATAGACTCAATCTGATCTTTCTGTGCAGTTTTACTCATGATCGCAAATACCTGACTGGTAAGCATCATACGTACCTGGCTGTTCTCTGCCCTTTCCACAGGACGTTTATGATCATCATAATATCCGTTGAACCAGCCGTTTTCTCCGTCTTTTACCCATTCTCTTCTGCGGATGTTTTCCATCATCCAATCTGCCTTTTCATCCAGATTCCGGCTAAGCTGGTCCAGACGGATCACAATAGTATTTCCGCTGATATCATGTGCACATTTTTCTGTGTACTGTCTCAGAAGCTGCTGCTTTTTCTCCGGGCTTTCATAAAGCTCACGGTCTCCGGTAAACAAGATTTCCATTTCTTCCGCAACTTCAATCCTGTCAAACATTTCCTTTTCCTGAAGTTTTCTCAGATATTCTGCGATGTTCTTCATATTTCCAGCATATGCACAGGTAAATGCTACACTCTCACCATTTTCCCATGCCATATCCATGGCATCGTTCCAGTCTGCCCCGTGAAGTTTCATCTCGTTGTGCTCTCCTACATCATAAAAAGCACAGAGATTTTCCAGCAAAATGTGTTCCAGAACCGTTCCGTAATAAATCTCACCGGATTCTGTTTTCTGATTTTCTCCATAGGCACTGCTCCATTTTTCATCATGCGCAGTTCCTCTTTTTGTCTGAAGATCCTTGAAATATGGAATCTTCTCAAAAAGGACATTCATATCCCCGGTCTGATCCATATAAAGCTGCGTTGTCACAAATGGCCAGAAAGCATGATCCATCCACACGCGGGCAATGTTGTTGCGGTCTGCGATAAATTCACCCTGTCTGTTTCCGATGATCGTGGCATTGGTTCCATCGATGCGTACTCCACCGTAATTATCGACGATCATCTGACGTACAACAGAAGGCTCCATGATCAGAAGTGCCAGACAGTCCTGCCAGAGATCACGCCAGCCTCTTCCACCTTTTCCATAATCATGATATGGGAGGAATGAACAACCGTAAATTCTTCTTAATATCGGCTGGAAACAGATCCATTTCAGATAATTATCTCTGTCCTCATCACCTGTCTCAAAAGAAACATTCACTTTTTCTGTCCAGTGTTTTTTTACATGTTCAAATTCTCTTGCAACCTGTTTTTCAGTTCTGTAAAACCGTGCAGTCTCCTCCGGCAGCTGATTTCTTTCAGATATTCCCGCTGTCACAACATATACAGCTGTTTCATGTGGTCTCAGAACCCTGGATGCAAAACGAATACCACCGACAGCTTCCTTTCCTTCAATTTCTGTTCCTGCCGGAACACCTTTTTTCTCTTCTCTGACCACCTCCGGAATCAGGAAAGAACCGCCTTCTCCGATAAACATTTCCACATCAGGATAAAAGCTTTCCGGTTCCGTTCCCTCGCCTTCAGATCCATATACAAAATATGCAGTATTATTCTTCTGATGACCTCTTTCATCAAAAGAAAGCACCGGTTTTACTTCAACACCGTACTCCGTTGTTCTTATCCTGTGCAAAAGGGAAGTCACATGCCTGTGATCTCTGAGATTGTCTGCACTTCTTCCATATACAGGTATTACAGCAACCGGTGTGATTTCCTGTTCTTCCTCTTCAATATTGGTAATCTTTACAAGATGGACCTCCGCATCACCTTTCACTGTCACAAAAGACAAAATCTCTGACTGAAGTCCGTATTTCTCAGAAGTTCTGTGCAGCTTCTGCCACATAAATCCGGCTTCCAGGCTGCTTTTATCCTGTTTATCAGTATATTTCTGAAATTCCTGTTCTGCCGAAACTCCGCATGCTGACCAGTAACCTTTTCCTTTTATCTTGCACCAGAAATTTCTGGTGTTTCGATTATTATGAAGATTCTCAATGCTTACCGGTTCCAGCAGAAAATGATTCTGATCCAGTTTGCTGTCTCCTCCCAGAGAAGGGGTGATCGCGGATTTCAATCCGTTTTCTCCGGCCAGAGGTATATATAAACCGCTGTAATTCTCCGGATTTTCTATGGAAAAGCTTCCATTTTTATCCTGAAATTTTATATATTTCATTCTGTGATCTCCTTCCTGCCAAAATAAAACGGTATTTATATTCCATTTTACTTTGTATTCATAAATGTGATCTCCTCGCAATTTATATCCATTATGTCATGACATATAGAATTCAATTTCTGTCTCACCGGTAAGTTTCTCCTGCGGAATATAATTACCCGGAAGCTCTTCTCCATTTACATAGAGTTTTTTACATCCGGCTTCCACATGTCCCGGATTCTTCACAGTGATATGGAGATGACATCCACGGAAATCCTTGCTTATCTCAAACTTCTCCCATTCTTTTGGAATCGATGGTGCTATACGTAAGCCATAGAAATCCGGACGCATGCCAAGAATTCCTTCTACACATCCTACCATCACAGTAGATGCTGTTCCTGTCAGCCAGTGCACATGAGATCGTCCGAAATTCGGGCTTGCTTTTCCTTCTGTAAACTGTCCATAGCAGTATGGCTCCAGCTGTCTGATCTCAGCCCTGTCATTCTGCGCTGCCGGAGCATTCTCCAGGAAATAATTAAATGCACGCTCACCATGTCCGCAAAGTGCTTCTGCCAGAATGAGCCATCCCTGTGACTGTGAAAAGATTCCCGCATTTTCCTTTGTTCCTGCATTGTAGATAACCGCAAGTGCTCCGTCGAAAGCATTTGCATGATATGGAGGATCCATAAGGATTGCACCGTATTCTGTATTCAATCTTTCATAAACCATTTGAAGAGCCAGATCTGCCTGCCGCTCTGTTGCAAGGCCGCTGATCACAGCCCAGCTCTGTGGATTCAGCCACATATTTGCCTCCGGGTCAGTTCTCTTTCCGATAACCTCTCCTCGCTCCGTAAAACCACGGATAAAACGATCTTCATTCCAACAGAGTTCCTGGATCAATTTTCCAAGCTGCTCTTGTTTTTCTTCCAGGTATTTTATATATTTTTCATCTTTTTTGTACTTTGCAAACTCTTTCAGGATAGTCATTGCATAATAGAACTGTAATGCAACGAAAGTAGATTCCCCATCCTTTCCAAGTCTCAGACAATCATTCCAGTCTGCATAAAGTCCGGCCGGCATTCCATGTCTGCCAAGATGGTTCATGGAGAAGTCAATAGCTCTTTTCAGATGCTCGTATACAGTTCCTTCATCCTTGTTTGCAAACGGGATCACTTCATCGATGAATGCAAAATTTCCTGTCTCTGAAATATATTTGTATACAGTAGGGAACAGCCAGAGTGCATCATCTGCACGGTATGCCGGATGACCAGTTTCCTGTACATAGGACGCATCATCCGGTGTATCCTCATGTCCCGGATTATGTGTGAATTTCACAAGTGGAAGACCGCCGCCGTTATCTACCTGTGCTGACAGCATGAAACGGATCTTATCCAGTGCCATTTGGGGTGCAAGATGGATCACACCCTGGATATCCTGTACAGTATCACGGTATCCATATCCGTTACGAAGTCCGCAATAAGTAAAAGATGCTGCACGTGACCAGATAAATGTCATAAAACAGTTATATGCGTTCCATGTATTGATCATGGTATCGAATTCCGGACTTGGTGTTCTGATCTGAAAATGTGCAAGCTGTCCGTGCCAGTAACTGATCAGTTCTTCAAGCTCCACCGCGCATGTTTTTTCACAGTCTGCATAATGTGCTATAATCTCCGCTGCTTCATTATCCTCCTTCATTCCTGCCAAAAAAGCCATTTCCCGACTTTCTCCCGGTTCCAGAGTAATTACAGCTGAAAGAGCTCCACAGCTGTTTTCATTATAATTTCCCTCATTACATAATACACCGGCTTCAACCCCTGCCGGATTGTTGTATCCGTGATATCTTCCAAGGAATTTTTCCCTGTCACCACACCAGGAAGAAACCTTCTCTCCAGCCAGGCCGAAGAATCGGTTGAACACGTTCTTGTTATCAACCTCTTCCCCATCCTTAAGGCCGTCCAGATTCGCATGGATCATCTGACGTACACGATCTCCACAGAATACTGTTCTTGTAATATACTGGGAATACTGCAGATTCACCTGATCCTGTTCATAATTGCTGTTATTTGTAAACTCTGCATATCCAGTCACACTGATCTCACGTTTTCTGTCTGAGCAGTTGGTAACTTTCAGATTCCATACCTCGTAGGACTGCCCAAGCGGTACATAGTATCTCACCTCTGAATGTATCTCGCTGTAATCTGCCATCATTTTAGTATAGGCTGTGCCATGATGACATTCACTTTTATACTCACTGAGATCTTTGCCAACCGGCTGCCAGGATGCTGACCAATAATCTTTTGTGTCATTATCCCTGAGATAAATATATCTTCCCGGCTGATCAAACTGATTAAAAATATATCTCAGGATTCTGCCGTTCGCCCCGGATTTTGCAAAGCTGTATCCCCCTGCATTATTGGAAACGATTGCTCCGTATTCCGGCGATCCCAAATAATTCACCCACGGAGCAGGTGTGTCCGGCCTGGTAATTACATATTCCTTTTTTTCTTCATCAAAATACCCATATCTCATGCCATACAATCTCCTGTTCTGTATATTTTCCGTAACATTGTCTGTTGTTACCTATTTTCTACACTATAACTGATATGCAGATAGCAATATACAAAATAAAAGATTAAAATATCAGATTCATGACATAAGATATGGATATAATTCTTTACAATTCTTCCTCCGTGATCACCAGCTTCATGGCCCAGGCCGGGATATCCACATCCTCAGGCTCCTGCTCCATAAATACAAATGCTGTCCGGTATGGAGGCATCTTTGCCGGAAAAATACCGTAACCGTCTGTAAAATACACCAGGCCCTTAAGATTTTCAAACTCACGTTTTTCCATCAGCTCTTCCACATAAGCAAAAGCCGGACGGAAATCTGTACCTCCATCACCGTAAAGTTCCAGGCTGTCCATGTAATCCTGCAGTTCTTCTCTGCTGGTGATCTTCACATCCGAATGCACCTTCTCATCACACTGGATAATGTGTATATTTACCTTCTGGAAAAAATTCCCGCTGTCGCTTAAGATCCCATAGGTTTCCTCCAGAAATCTCTGTACCAGTTCTCCTGAACAGGACATGGAGGTATCGATCACAATGACAAATTCCGAAACTTTTTTCACTTCTCTGGTTTCCAGGGGTTCGATCAGCGGCATATTCCCGTAAAGGGAAAGCCCGTAGGTATAAAAATTATAATCAAAGCTGTCCGGATCTACAGTCAGTTCTTCCCGAAATACTGCAAACTTCCGCAGAAATTCCCGATAATCATATCGTTCCCGGTTCTCTATTTTCAGCTGGTCCAGAAAATCTCCGTCCTGCTCTCCTGACTCTCTGGAAAAAGTCCCAAGGTCTGTTTCGATCCCATCGCTGATATCTCCCCATTTTTTGCTCATCAGGGGATTGGGTTTCCGGTCGGGCTGTTGGTTTGCCCAGTATTTATGGTCGTCCACGTAGAACTCTTTTTCAAGCTGTGCCAGTTCTTTTTCTTTCAGAAATTCTTCTTTCAGAATCTTGTAGATTCTCTCTGCATTCAGCGTCTTCTTTTCCTTTTCCAGAAGACGGTAGGTTTCCCTCCGGAGAAGACTTCTGGAATATCGGACTGAGCGGTGGTAGATCCCGTCGATCATATGCTCCACTGCAATATCGCAGCTTAAATTCCACAAACGCTTCTCTATTCCCGGCTTCCCAAAGTGCCGGAAAATGCAGTGAAATACCATATGGAGATATCCTCGATTCACAAGAATCCTGTTTTCTTTATAAAGCCCGCCAAGCTGTGCCGGATGGAAATACATCACAGCCCCGTCTGTTCCAAACGGACTGACCGAACCATCCATCTGATAAATAAAGCTGCTCAGCGCCACATCCAGAAAACGCATGCCAAGATACAGCTCGTCTCTTGCCGCCCGGAGGATGCTGCTGCCGATGTCCTGGAGACGCTGGGCCGCCTCCTGGGGATTGGATCCCTGACCGGGCAGGAAGTTATTTTTATTTTTTTCAGTTGTTTCTATATCACTCATAACTGAAACTTCTTTCTCCTTTTAACAGGGCACCTCTCATTTTCTGTCTCCCCGGCAACCTTCTGCTCTTCCTTCAGCATCCGGCTGCGTTCATTCATCAGAAATGCGGAAATCTCCATATCCTTCTTCCCGGACACCACATCAATACTATGTTCCAGGCCCTCTCTGTTCCAGAGCTTTTCCCGTGAAAGCAGCTCCAGACCATTTAAGTTTCCGCTTTCCACCAGGTATTCCCCGATATCCTTAAGATTTCCCCGGATATAATCCTCATACTGCTTCTTCGCCTTTTCGCTCAGCTGCCACGGATAACGAAGCCGCCCAAAGCTCATATCAACCAGAACCTCCAGCTTATCCATTACCACTGCCATATCAAACAGGCTGTCATACTCTGCGAAATCCAGTTCTTTATTATAGAAGCATTGCCGGTAATTGGTCCCTGAACCATGATACTCCGTAAACAAAATTCTCGCAGGCGTGTTCTCCACCGCCTCATCATAATGCTCCGGAAAAACCATATGCGCACGTTTTCCACCTGCCTCGCCGTTTTCATACAGAAAATCCACATCGATCTTCTGCCACAGTTCCCCAAGGATTTCCTTTGCACAGGATTTGATTCCCTTTTTCTGATGGATCACAAGCTCCTTCAGCCCGCTGCATCCCGTAAACGCCCCGGTTCCCACCTGCATCAGCGTATCCGAAAATTCCAGCCGTTCCAGTTTTTTGCACCCATAAAAAATATATCTTCCAATTTCCTTCAGTGTATCGGGAAAAACGATCTCCTGCACTTCCTCTCCGGCAAGAAGTCGTTCCTCTCCGAACGAAAATGCTTCTTCGCTCTCCCAGGTTTCTGCATCTTCTTCTCCATCCTTGTGTGCGGAAAACGCATACGGCGCCGCACTGACTACCGGAAGGCCATTGATCTCTTCCGGCAGCACCACCCGGCTGTCTGTTCCGTAACAACGGATAATTTCTATTGTATTCTTTTTGACTCTGTAATGTATTTTCATAATTCTCCATCATACCAAGAAACAGATATCCGAAATCCATTTCCCGTTTTTATTCTTCAGGAATCATCTCATCTACTGCTGATCCCGATCTTCTATAGCACATCTGCATCTCATTGTAGTCTCATTATCCATTTCATGCAAGAAATTTTCCCTCGGCCCCAAATTCTGTCTAATACAGAAAACAGCCCGCCGGATACACGATGATCTTTGATCATCTTATATCTGACAGGCTGTATGCAACACAAAACGAACCTCTGTATTGTACTCTGTTTCACACTCATGAACACAATTTTATTTACTTCTTATAGGTACTGGCTAAACTCCACTTTCTCCTTATTCGGTCCCTCAATAGTAAAAAACTTCACACCATTCTCCCAGAACGGCAGGAAATGGACTTCATCATTGGTAGTATTCAGTCCGGCTGCTGTCACCAGCTCGTGGACTTTCTCCACATCCTTCACATCAATGGCAACATGATCGATGGCACCGGATTCCATTTTTGCTGCTTTGTTCTCGTAAGTCTCGATCACAAGATTTCCCAGTTTCAGAAAAGCAACCTTCTCATTGGCAGCTTCGTTTACGGTCTGAAAAGCAATCTCAAATCCCAGTGCTTCATAAAATTTAATGGTTGTCTCAATGTCATTGGTCGGCACACCTACGTGCTGAACTCCGTTCATCTGATCTTTTAAATTCATTTCAAAACCCCATCCTTTCATAAATCCGGTGTTCGCATCCCGCTTTACTGCATGCTCAGAAATGCGATCACTCTGCAATTCTGCGTTCTACCTGTGCAAGCTCTGGATTTCTCTTTATTCAATACCTACATAAGCTATTTTCGTAACCCTGGTTTTATTTTACATATTTATGAATGGTTGCCTTCACAGCTCCAGGTCCTGCGATCATCTCGCGGAACATGTCCTCGATCTTTTCACCCACACCATCTTTGTAAAGATCTGTAAAGAACAGTCTCTCATTGGAAAGGATCGGCTTCAGCTGATCCTTGAAGGTCTCAGGTTTTCCGATCACGATATCTCCAAGCTGCTCTGTGATCTCCTCATTCATCGGGTCTGGTGCAAGCTCAAATTTGTTTCCTTCATCATCTACAGCCAGCATGTATCTCAGCCATCCTGCGATTCCAAGCGGGATTGCTGTCAGCCTGGAAGCATCTCCAAATTTCTTCACATATGCTTTTACAGTCTCACCGAAACGGATACCTACCATCTGGGACACATCTACAGCCAGACGAAGGTTTGTATCTCCAAGATACTCATTCGGGAAACGGTCATTGAAAAGCTCATCCACAAATGCCTGCGGGGAAAGGATTCCAGGATCTGCAACTACCGGAAGTCCCTCGTCATAAGCAACCATACGGGCCATTTTCATCATATCTTCGTTGGTGTTCAGCATGTGTGCAAAGAGATCATATCCAAGTACCACACCAAGAGGGCCGGTTGCGGAATGTACAGGATTCAGGCAAACGGTTACTTTCATTCTCTCGGAGAGATTGACGGTATTTCTGTCCGCCATATATACGCCGAAGCCTTTTTCCAGAGCAGGGCGTCCGTTAGGGAAGCTGTCCTCGATAACAAGATACTGTGGCTTCTCAGCATTGACAAATGGTGCAATGTATGTTTTCTTTCCTGTGATCACCGGCTGCATATCTTCAACGCCAAGGTTCTCAAGGTCTGCTGCGATCTGCTCACTTGGACGAGGTGTGATCTTGTCGATCATGGTCCACGGGAATGCAACCACCTTCTCATCCGTTACATAATCTACAAAGCCATCATCTACAAAACCTGCTTTATGCCATTCCTCTGTCATAGTCAGCACGGACTCACGAAGCTTGGCGCCGTTCTGTGAGCAGTTATCCATAGATACCAGAGCGATCGGATATTTCCCTGCTTTATATCTCTCATTCAGCATAGCCACAAGAACTGCCATTGCTCCCGTTGCCTTATCCGGTCCGTTTTTAATATCTGCTTCCACAAACGGGAACCATGTTCCGTCTGCTTTCTGGAGTGCATAGCCCTTCTCTGTGATCGTGAAAGAAACCAGCTGCAGAGATTTAGCCGCAAAAATTTCTTTCAGGCGGTTCCATTGTTCAGCATCAGAAGACTGTGCTTTCACTGCTTCTGCAAGTGCCCCGAGAACTTTGTACTCACGGGTTCCATCACCGTGAAGGATGACATTTAAGCCAAGGTTGTCATATGGCGCGTAAATTTTATCCACTACGTCATAATCAAAAGTCTCTACACATGTGATACCTCTGTCAAGAACTCCCTCTTCCAGAAGACCATCTGCAATACCGCCGATAAATACACGGAAGATATTTCCGATTCCGAAATGTACCCAGCCTGGCTCTTTTTTCGCTTTCTCAGTCACAGCCTCTACATCGTATCCCGGAAGATCGATGCCTGCTTTCTTCCATGCTTCACGTTCCTTGATTCCATTTCTTGTTAATTTCATAATCTTGAACCTCCCTGTTTTCTTATATTTCGTTATTATTTATGTCTTTCACTTATGCTTATGTCTTAACTGTAAGTAGAGTATAAAACTATTTTTTTAAAAAATCCATTGACAAAACACCTAATTTTCCTCTTATATTTTTGTTTACTTTTACTCAGGCGCTCCTGCATTGCATTTCCCGCAGATTTATACTAAAATACATTTAAGACTTAAACATATCTATAATTACTTTTATCAGGAGAATCTCATGAGTGAAAAAGGATTAACCACCATCAATTTAAAGAAAATAAACCGCTCCAAGGTTTACCAATATATATACCAAACACACCAGACTTCCAAAATGCAGATCGTCCAGGATCTTCAGATGGGGCTTTCCACCGTAAGCCAAAATCTGAACCTACTGGAAAAAGAAGGGCTTATTGACAGAAACGGATATTTTGATTCCACAGGCGGAAGGAAGGCACAGGCCATCCAGATTGCCTCGGATTTTCGGATTTCCATTGGCATCGGGATTCTGAAAAACATGTTCCATATCACAGCCATAGACTTATATGGAAATGCTTTTTATACAGAAACCATTGCTCTTCCCTATTCCAACACAGAAGAGTATTACAGACAGCTGACCGATAAAGTACGGGAATTCATCGCAGAGAATCACTATCCAGAAGAAAAGATCCTGGGTATTTCCATTGCCACACAGGGGATCACTTCTCCGGATAATTCCACTGTGATCTATGGAAACATCATGAACAATACCGGCATGAAGCTGGAGGATTTTTCCCGGCATCTTCCTTACCCCTGCCATCTGGAACACGATTCCAAATCCGCCGCTTTTCTGGAGCTGTGGAATCACCCGGAGCTCGACAGTGCTGTCGTGTTCCTTCTGAACCGAAACCTGGGCGGTGCCATTATCACCAATCATCAGATCCATCAGGGAAGCTCCATGCACAGCGGAACCCTTGAGCATATATGCGTGAACCCGGATGGCCCTTTATGCTACTGCGGAAACCGTGGCTGTCTGGAGACCTACTGCTCTGCCAATGCTCTGGAACAGTCTGCGGGGATGCCTGTGAAGGAATTTTTCCCGCTGCTCCGCGAAAAAAAATCTCCCCGGCTTACTGAGCACTGGGAAGATTACCTGAACCATCTGGCATTTGCCATGAAAAACCTGAACCTGATCATCGATGCGCCGATCATCATCAGCGGATATCTGGCACCTTATTTTACGGAAGAAGACATCTCTTATCTGCTGGAACACATCAACACAGGCGCACCCTTTACCCTGGATAAAGATCAGATTCTGGTCGGTACCCACGGACAGTATACACCTGCCATTGGTGCAGCTTTATATTATGTGGAAAAATTTATACAGAGCGTGTGAATACAGGCAGCTTCACCTGAACCGCTCAAAAAAGCATGTCATACACAGCCAGACGGATATAACTTGATCCGCTCTGTCCTAAAGTATGACATGCTTTTTTTATTTTACTTATTATTTTTTCAGTTCTTTCAGCAGCTGCCCGATCTTTGACACAAACAGATCAAAGGCCACATTATTCTTACCGCTGTTGATCACAATATCTGCTTTCGCCCTTGTAGGCTCCACATACAGATAATGCATCGGTTTTACTGTGGTAAGATACTGATCGATAATTCCGTTTAAATCCCGTCCACGTTCCTCCACATCTCTGGATATCCGTCTTAAGATCCTCTCATCTGCATCTGCTTCCACATAAACCTTGATATCCAGAAGATCTCGGATACGGGGATCTGCAAGAAGCAGGATTCCCTCTACCAGAATGACCGGTCTTGGTTCGATCTTCAGCACTTTGTCGGAGCGGTTGTGCTGACTGTAATCGTATACCGGACATTGGATGGTTTTGCCCTCCTTGAGTTCTTTGAGATGCTCTACCAGAAGATCGGTTTCCAGTGAATCCGGGTGATCGTAATTCACCTTCACACGTTCTTCAAAGGGAATTCCGTCCTGTCTGCGGTAGTAATTATCATGATAGATCACCACCACATCGTCTCCGAAATGCTTCTTCAGTCTGTTTGTAAATGTAGATTTGCCGGAACCTGATCCTCCGGCGATCCCGATAATAATACTTTCCATCGTCTCTTTACCTCTTAATCTAGAATTCTTCCGCTGTGGATCACGCAGGCTTCCCGAAGAGTTTTTCCGTATAGAGAAGCTTTTTCTTACACAAAAGCTGCCCGGTCGGTGTGCATCTCCTGCATCCGGTTCCGGACAGCTTTTCTGGTTATTTTTTATAAAGCAATCGTTCTGATCAGATCTCAGCCTGCTCCAGAAGTGCCGGGATCTTGGACTCCCATCCAAGTGCCATGATATGTACACCCTGGCAGTATGGCTTACACTCTTTGATGATACGTGCAGCGATCTCAACACCTGTGATACCAGCTTTTGTCTTCTCTTTGTCAGCTTTCAGCTCCTCGATCATCTCATCCGGAACATGAATGCCGGCAACGTTGTTGTTCATGAACTTAGCCATTCCAGCAGACTTCGGAATGATGATACCAACCTGTACCGGTTTTCCGAACTGTTTCGCTTTTTCCATGAATTTGATGAATTTCTCCGGCTCAAATACAGCCTGTGTCTGGAAGTAGTCTGCACCTGCGGCAACTTTTCTTTCCATCTTTGCAAGCTGAGCGTCAACGGAATCGCTGCATGGAGATACAACGGCACCTTTGGAGAATTTCGGAGGCTCGCCAACGAGCTGGTTTCCACCAAGGTCTACACCGGACTCAAGAAGCTGTACTGTATGAAGAAGAGATACAGAATCAAGGTCAAATACCGGTTTTGCCTGCGGATGGTCGCCCATCTTTGTGTGGTCACCTGTGAGGCAGAGGATATTCTCGATACCAAGCATAGCTGCACTTAAAAGATCAGACTCCAGTGCGATACGGTTTCTATCACGGCATGCCAGCTGGAAGATCGGGTCCATTCCTGCATCTTTGAGGACTTTACACATTGCAAGAGATCCAAGACGCATTACTGAAGACTGGTTATCTGTTACATTAACTGCATGAACACCTTTCAGGTAAGTTTTGGCTTCTTCTACCAGCTCATCTACATGGATCCCTTTTGGCGGTCCTACTTCAGCAGAAACTACAAATTCACCACGGTCGAATAATTCTTTCATTTTCATATTATACTTTGCTCCAATCATTATAAATTTGGGGTATTGGCCGCCATGTTCCAGGCGGACAATATCATAATTTCATCAAGCTTCTTATTTCACTTCATCATCTGTAGCGAAATTATGGATCTGTGTCGGGCATTTCAGTGCGTCAAGGCGTCCGATCTCTTTCAGACGTCTGTAGATGCGCTCCCATCCACACTCCATGTCGCTGTCCACTTCGCATTTACCATTCTTGGAACCGCCGCACTGGCCGTTTACAAGACTCTTGGAACATGCTGTGATCGGGCAGATTCCGCCGGTAAGGTTCAAATAACACTCACCGCACTGGTCACATTTATATTCTAACGGTGTTACACCCTGGAAACCAGGTACCGGGTATGTATCGCAGGCTGCACATACCATCTTGTCTTCCAGATATTCTGCGATGGTCTGAACACCAACGCCGCAGGAGAATACCAGAACCAGGTCAGCTTCCTGGATCTTGCTCATGTGTTTCTGGAGACGTAACTGCATATTTTCCGGATTACAGATATAATCCGTTGTCATGATTCCTGTCACATTTCCTTCAGCGGAAAGCTCCTTCTGAAGTTCAACAGCTTCTTTTTCCGGAAAACGAACTTCCTTGCATCCATGGCAGTTGATGATAAAAACTTTCTTTCCGGCTGCCAGTGATACGATAGTTTCTTTTGCTTTTAACTGGGTAATCAACATATCACTTCATCCCCCTTACTGCATTTTTTCCGGCTTTGATACTGTTAATGATCGGAATCTTGGAAGAACAGATATACTGACAGCATCTGCACTCAACACAGTCCATGACATTCATGTCTTTCATGCCCTGCCAGTTCTCTTCTTTCGCATATTTAACGAAATACAGAGGAGAAAGTTCCATCGGACATACATCCACGCAGCGTCCGCACTTGATACATGGCTGCTCTTTGGTCTCGTCTGTATCAATGGCGATGATACCGTTGGAGCCCTTCATCATAGGTACATCCAGAGTGTTCAGAGGGAATCCCATCATAGGTCCGCCCATCTTGACCAGAACATCGTCATCTGTAAATCCGCCGCAGTAATCGATCAGCTCTTTTACGCTAGTACCGATCTTGATGATAAAGTTGCCAGGATTCTTGATCTTCTCGCCTGTTATTGTTGTAACACGCTCGATCAGAGGCATACCCTTCTGGATTGCATCGGAGATTGCTTTTACGGTACTGATATTATCTACGATAACGCCAACATCTGCCGGGAGACCGCCGCTTGGAACTTTTCTGCCCATAACGCGCTTGATGAGAGTCTTCTCAGCGCCCTGCGGGTATTTGGTTCTTGCGACAAATACTTCCATGTTTCCGATATTGGCAACTTTTTCCTGCATTAATTCGATGGCATCCTGCTTGTTATCCTCAATGACAATGATACCCTTCTCGGCACCTGTTGTCTTCAGGATCGCTTTCAGACCAAAAATAATGTCATCTGCAAACTCAAGGAGAACCTTGTGGTCTGCTGTTAAATATGGCTCACATTCGCATCCATTGAGTAGAATGGTATCAACTGGTTTGGCTGGTTTCAGTTTGACACAGGTCGGGAAGCCTGCACCACCCATACCAACGATTCCTGCTTCTTTTACAATCTCAATGATCTCATCCGGAGTCAGATTATCAAGGTCACCATGTGGCTGTACGGATTCGTGCAGAGTATTTTTTCCATCCGATTCAATGACAACAGCCATGACTTCACTGCCTCTTGTGCCATGCATACGTGGCTCAACGGCAACTACGGTTCCGCTTACGCTGGAGTGTACCGGTGCGCTGATAAATCCGGCAGCTTCGCCGATCTTCTGTCCGACTTTTACAGTGTCGCCTACCTCTACGATCGGGTTGGCAGGTGCACCAAGATGCTGGGACATGGAGATCACTACAGTCTTCGGATCCGGGAATTTCTTCAGTGCGATATGCTCGCTGAATTCCTTGTGCTCTGACGGATGAACGCCGCCATAGTATCCGTTCAGTCTGTCTTCTCTGATAGACTTCACGTAATCGTTGATCACCTTGAAGTTAACCTTGGAGTAATCACGTACCTGTACCGGCTGGTTCAGGAACTCTTCCAGACGGCCCTGTTTTGCCAGTCTCTGGTAGATCTTTTCCCATGCACAGTCTTTATTCGGGTCTACTTCACATTTACCGTTCTTTGCTCCGCCGCACTGTCCATTGACAAGACTCTTTGAACAGTCGACGATAGGACAGACGCCTCCGGTAATGTTCAGATAGCACTGTGCACATGCATCGCAGCTCTTCTTGGTAAGTGCCATGCCGTGATGTCCTCTGTAGTTAAGGGTATTACTTGCTGCGATCACCGGCTTACCGGCCAGATCTGCAACAGTCTGGATACCAAGACCACAGGAGATCACAACTACATTCTCTGTACCTTCCGGCAGCAGATCCTGTAATTTTCTTTCTGTGTGCATCTTGTTGCACAGAAAATCGAATTTCGCACTGCCTGTGACGGTTTTTCCCTGCTCCGCAGCAAATTTCAGGAATTCCTCGCAATCCGGTTCGTCAACGGTCTCAAATTCCTTAAAACACTTGTTACAGGCGATTACGAACAGATTGTCCCTGCCGTTCAGCACTGATGCAAGCTCATCACTGCTTTTCAGCTTGTACTTAGTATAGTTTTCCAATTGCTCACCTTCCTTATAAAGATTATATCCTTATGATTATCTGCTCTTATCCGTTCCCTCCTTCTCTGCACTCCCAGGAAAGAAACAATAAAACCAAATAAATAAGTTCTATGTTATTTGTTCAGCCCTTCGAAAATCCCGGTTCCTAAAAAAGGCCGCAATATTTCCTCTGACTGCTACAATAAATGTACCATAATTTGAACATATTATCCAGTTTTATTAGCTATTTTTATAAATTTATTCTATGATTTCATCCCAATCGTCTATGGGTGTACGGATATTTGTACAACTTCTGTTATGCTGCATACGTTAGTTATATGCAACTTATATAATTTTGTTTATAAAATATCCTTTTTATACATTGAGCATATTGCACAAGGATTTTACCTTTAACAGGACAGATCCGAAAGGTGTCTTTTATCATGGAGTAAGACGCTGTCCGCAATATTCACAGGTGCTCAGACGACCTTTTATTACCTGATTCTTTGCACCGCAGCTGGGGCAGGTAACTGTAATATAGATCTTCTCATTTACGCGTCTGTTCGGTGCAGTGATCATAATATAATTTCCTTCTCTGTCTATCTGGATATTCCGGATATATCCCCCGGCAATAAATTTTTCCAGCTTTTTCACTGCACCTTTTCCCAGTTCCTGCTCAAGCTTTTCAAATGAGACGGTATTCTGAGCATAGGATTCAAACCAGCAGGCAATTTCTCCGGCTTTTTTCTTCTTTAATGTTTTTTGTATCTCCCGGAAGGTCGGATACAGAAACAGCAATCCAAGTATGATCTCTGTTGCTGCCATTCCCCAGCGCCCTTCACGGATATACTTCTCCGATGCGCCAATAGCTCCCAGGGAAAAAAGTATAAAAAAGCCACAAAGAACCCATTTCAGTTTCCCCAGTATTCCTGTTTTTTTATTTTTTTCTGTCAAAAAATCGCTCATGTCTGTTTCCTCTTTCTTCTATTATTCAAAATTTTATGATGTATTTATGAATGCTCCGTCAGCTCACGCCAAATTTCCTCTATCTGAATATGTTTCTGCATTCTGTGGATCTTCTATTTCAGTGTGGTTACGATCAGTTTACTTTCCAGTGCAGCTGCTATCAGATCCTCTTTGCAGCTGTATCCCGCCTTGGCGATCATTTCCTGAAAATTCCATCTCACTCCTGAAGCAGAGCAGTCCATTTTTCTTGCGATCTCGGAATATGACATCCCGTGAATGTACAGACGCAGCATCTCCAGCTGTCTGGGACTGATATCACCGCTTGTGATCCAGTTAAGTTCCACCCTCGGTGACACATCCGGAAATACATGCTCCCCATTTAACGTTCTGTAGATCACACTCCGTATTTCCTCTTCACCGTGATCCTTATACCAGAGACTGTCTGCGCATCCGCTCTTTGCCCTTTCCAGCACCTTGGGATCGATCAGCGAAGTAACGACCAATACCTTTGTATATGGATATTTTTCCCTGATGATCTTTCCAGCACTTAGCCCATCATGATTATGAAATGTCTGCACATCCATAAGTACAAGATCAATTGCCGAGTAAGAGCAGATCTTTACAGCTTCACAGGCATCCGAAACTGTCTGGACATGTCGGAATTCCGGTTCCCGCATAATAATACTTTCAAAATACTTCTGCATGATCCTCTGATCTTCTACTATCAGTATCCGTACCATAGACTCCCATCCTTTCTGCCAGCGGCATTTTTAACACCAGACAAAACTCCGGTGAAAAAGAAACCTGCATAATACATTTCTCTGACTCCGCTGCTTTTCTCAGTGCTGACAGACCACCACCTTCTTCTGCATTTTTTTCAGGTGCATCTCCATCATTCGTTATCCGGATGCTGTATTCATTTGCACCTTTGTCTATCTTCACCAGAACCGTACTGCCATGGGCGTGTCTGGCACAATTTGTCACACATTCACGGATCGCTCTGTCTGTCAGCAGCCTGTAGGAGGGATGCTGAGGCAAATTTCCGCTGATCTGAACACAAATTCCAAGCTCTTCTGCATGCCTGATCGTATCCGCGCATAATTCTTCCATATTCTCAACAGAAGAATCTGTAAGAATATAGACCAGATGCTTTAATGCAGATAACTGTTTATCCATTTTATCCTGAGTTTCTTTTCTTTCCAATATCCTGCGTATTGACAGAAGGCTTCGGCCAAAATTGTCATGAACCTGCATTTTCATGGCAAGTGTCTCCTGCTCTCTTATTTTATCTCCGATTTTTTCATACATTTCCTCCAGCTTATGATTCAGGATTTCCAGCTTTTCATTATTTGCTCTGATCTTTTCACCATTGTAATAAATTTCTGATACATTAACTGCCACTGTCTGCAGATATCCTGCACAATCCGGCTCCTGCAGACGATATTCCTGAAACATCCAGACGGAAGCATCCGGAAAATAAAATACATTACTGTCGCTGCTTAATCTGCGAAGTCCCTTTGCTTCGGATACTCCATCTATTACTTTCCGCAATACCTCATAATCCTGCAGATAGGAGCCTGTCATTATCCTGCTCAGTTCCTGCATCTTGGTATTGCACAAAACGATTCTTCCAAGAGGATCCGAAAAACACACCCCGCAGGGAACATCATCAACAGCTTCATTCACGGACCAGTAAGACAAAGAATGTTGATATCTGCGTCTCTCTCTACAGATTGCCCGGCAAAGATAAAGCAACAATACCACCATCGCTGCCATCAAAACACTGACCGGACACCCCCGGAGCATTAGCTGATATGCACTTTCATCCTGGCAATATCTGTGATCATTCATCAGAAAGCCCATAAGCATAAAAGAAACTGCAAAAACAGTCACTGCTGTTATAATTTTCTTTTTCCCGTAAAAACAGGTTATCCTTATCAACAGAAGGATCAATTCCAGAATCAGGCAGATTTCAAGAAGGATCATCAGAAAATCCTGCATTGCCATACTGCATTCCGCAAAATCAGTCATCTTCCGCCTCTCTTTCTGAATACGATACATCCGATAAACCATTCGTTTTCATCTTCCTGCTGCACATCTAATTCCGGTCTTTCTGACATTAATCCCCGCAGATCTTCTTCTGCTACAATATGAACTGAAATACGCAGAGCATCATCGATCTGCGACACACGATAAAAAACAGACTGCATTGTATCAAATAATCGTTCCACAAGCCATTCAAAGGTATCATAGCATTTCAGTATATCATCTGCATTCAGCTGTACTTCCCCATTTTCGACATAATAAGCCGCCCGGATCTTGCATAATTTTAAGCTGTCACAGGATTCCGCAAGACTCTGTCTGAGATCCTCCATTGTAAGCAGATTTCCGTCTGATGCATATTGTGTCAATACCAGATTTTTTCTTCTCTTTAAATATGTACCAACAGCCACGATCTTTCCCAGGATCCGGTCATAGTGTTCCCTTGACTCCGTTCTTTCCAACTCATCCATCAGCTGTGACAGCAATTCCAGCTGCCCGGCTGTCTGATTCTGTATCATGTTCAGAAGCCGGTTCTGTTCTTCCGTTTTTCTTCGCTCAGCCTCTTTCTGATAGGTTTTCTGCAGCAGACGATTTCTGGCAGTCAACTCCTCCTGCTGTTCCCGGATATCCTGATACTGATCCAAAAGTACTGAAATATCTTCCGACCAGAACAAATGCCCTCCTCTTATAGGAATATGGTTGATCCGGATTCCCTGTTCCTGTACAGCTGATCTGTTTATTACAATTTTACGCAGTTCCGGTGACAGCTCCGGAAAATCACCGGAATGATAATAACACTGAAAAGAATCATCCGTAATCTCTGCATCCAGTCCTCCGGAGGTCTGGAATAATTCAAAATATCGATTATTTGTCTGTATCAGGCCGCATAATATACACCCCTGATAAATTGCCGCCATTAAAAGGCAGCATACTGCTGTCATATCCCCGGCAATTGTTTTGATCAGAGGCAGGCGGAGTAAATTCCCGATATTCCATCCCAGAAGCAATATTCCCGGAATAACCGGCAGCCAGAATTGTTTCCTTCCCGGGATCCTGCTTTTTCTGATCAGCATAATTTCCATCCATATCAGACAAAATATGATCCATCCCTGGATCACTATAAAAAGAATACCATAGCTGTAATCTCTGTCCGAAAACGGAGGCCGCCCGGAAAACCGAAACACCAGCTGATGCAGGTCATTTGTAAAAACACAGACGATCATAACCACCGCAAAAGCCAGCAACGCAATGATTTTTCTGCCTGTTTTCTCGCCGTCCTTTTCACCCAGAAACATTGCTGCTGCCAGTCCAAGGACCGGTATCAGGATCATCGGAATATAATACAGATACCAGCAGATATGTTCTCCAAGCGGATCATAAAAAATATGGAATTTTACTGTCCGCACAAAGAACCAGAATACCATCAGACAGCCAATTGCAGTCAGACATCTGCGCGTTTTTCTATGCACTACATGCTTTTCCAGATAGATCACCCAGGCACAATACATTCCCAGATAAATACAGTTACGACACTGATCTGCGAGATTTCTCATAAAAACATTTTCCGGTCTTCCCAGCCTGCAGAAATACGCCAGAAATACACTTATCAGGATTCCTCCATACGACAGTGCCCTTTTTTTATTGTATGTCATGAAAATTCCTCTCTCATTAATACACCTCTGTGATAAGTATACTATAAAACTCTATTTTATTATATAGTTTTCAGAGAAATCATCCATTCTCAACCCCTGTTATCACAAACAGAGTGAACAATTCTGTCCACTCTGTCTATCATCACTCAAAATGGTCTTGGCTGGCCACAGTATTCGCAGAACCTTCCGGTATTCTCTGCACCGCACTGACATTTCCACAAACCGCCGGGCTGCTGCATTCCATTGTTCATCTGCATCCCGGGTTGCTGTATTCCGTTGTTCATATTCATCCCGGGCTCCTGCATTCCATTGTTCATATTCATCCCAGGCTGCTGCATTCCGTTGTTCATATTCATCCCGGACTGCTGCATTCCGTTGTTCATATTCATCCCGGGCTGCTGCATTCCATTGTTTATATTCATTCCAGGCTGCTGCATTCCATTGTTCATGTACATCCCGGACTGCTGCATTCCGTTATTCATCTGCATTCCAGATTGCTGCATTCTGCTGTTCATCTGCATCCCAGGCTGCTGCATTCCGTTATTCATCTGCATCCCGGGCTCCTGCATTCCAGCCGCATTTGGTGTCAAGGCGGCTATGATCTGATGACCTGTCTGCTCCACTTCCATCAATTCGCCTCTGTTATCGCTGCTTATGGAAAAAGTATTCAGACGAAAATCCATATCATCAAACCATGGAGTTTTTACTTTAATACGCATAGTATAATCAAATTCATACTTATATACCGGTGGCTGATAGCTTACGGTTTCTCCATCCTTTGTTGTATATGTTTCCTCGTTCTGCTGTCGTTCCACATCAACTCTACACTGCACAACAGCGGATAAAGGAACTATGTCCGGATTTTCATTGACATCCAGCTTCCGTGCAACAGTAAAATTCCCCTTATTATCATCAATAAAAACATTATAATTTCTGGTATTGATCTGACGGGTTATACAAAAATCCATTACGGCTTTTTTGTTCTTTTCACGATATTCCAGTTGACGTTTTATATCCTCTACCGTACTGTGCCGCCGGTCTTCAAACCATGGTGACAATTTTTTTGCACAATCCTTACACAGATTTCCGTCATCCAGTTTTCTGTTTCCCAATAAACCTATTTTCTCTCCGCAGATATCACAGATCTTCTTATCAAATAAACCCATACCCTATCCTCCTTCTTTTTATAGTTGTGTTTTTGTTTATCTACATTATGCGTGAATGCTTCAATATTTGCACTAGCACCTCTGACAGTAACTGAATTCATCTCCACATCAATGGCAGGATCTCAGGATCGTATCTAAAAATCCTGTCCATTTCTATATGTTCAGGATATACCGTATGGGATACTCTCTGCCAGACACAACCGTCCCGAGGATGTCAAGTAAAAACCACAAAGTTTTTACTATTTTTTTTGCGTTTTTTTCCCATAAAACCGTTGTTTTCATACAGAGGACGTTTCATTAAGGTTACAAAAATACAGGGGGTGGACGTTATATAAATGCTATAGACTTTCATATAGTGGATGTTGTATAAAGACTACAAAATCTATTATTTCAATTCTTTCCAACACATCTCTATCCTTCCATCATCATGCATATAAATGGCTTTTACATATTTTTGAAGCACTTCCGGTGTCAACTTTTCAAATCCCATAAATTCAATCATCTGATCAACCGGTATGTTTTTCTTCAACAATATTTCTTTCTCATCACCGATTAGATTTTCAACTTCTTGAATACGTTTCTGTAAATTTAGTTTCTCTTTTTCCAGTTGAGTTTTGGTTGAAGCGAACTGATCTCGAGTAATTTCCCCATTTCGATATTCTTCATACCCCTGAAGGTTCTGAGTTTTTATTTGCTCCAATCGCTTTTCACATTCCGCTTTTTCTTTACTATATAAAGAAATGGATTTGTGTTATACTTTATTCAAGAATGCTGATAAGCTATGGGAGGGAAGCGACTATGCAAAATCCAGTTCCTGACGAAAGATATTCTGTGGCAGATGAAGCCATCCTGGGCGCTTTTTTTAAACTAATAAAGAAAAAAACTCCTGACCAGATCACTGTATCCGATATCACAAAAACAGCTGGTATCGCGAGAAGCACTTTTTATAATCATTATCAGGACATCCCCTCTCTTGTATCTGCTGTTGAAGAAAAGACGATCCATGATGTTTTCTCCATAATGGAAAAATTTCATCCTGAAAATGACCGCGATATCTGTCAGTCCTATTTTTTGACGATCTGCCGCTATACAATGGAAAATCCTTTTCTTTCCAGTCTTCTGAGTACACCTCACGGGAATGATCTATTCGAAAAAATGCTGACTATGCTTCATCACTATGTCACCGCTACTACCTCCAGTGCCAGACCCGGCAGACATACAAAAGAGGAAATATCTTACGTGATCACCTGTGCGATCGGCAGTACGATCGGTGTCCTTCACAAATGGACAAGGGATAATTTTGATCTTGCACCAGAAGTAATTGCAGGAATTCTGACTCAGATTTTCCTGTCTGGCATGCTGCCTCTTTTATCCTGAGTGTCCTGCATATAAACAGCATAGCAAAACCCGTCTGAGCAATTCACTCAAACGGGTTTTTATTATGCCTGTGGCTCATCGATCAGGACATCCTGTCTCCTGATTTTCTTTGTCGTGCTGCGTATAAACGGATTTTTCCGGATCACCAGACCTGTAATACGACGGTAGGTCGGCTGATTTTTATTGTATTCATCCAGAAATTCCTGAAGCTGTGAACGAATCATCTCCGTATCCAGTGCCTTTGCCTCCACAACTGCCTGTTCCGGATAAATTCGGGCTGTAAGACCATTGTCCTCACCTGTTACAATAACTTCACCCACAAGCGGATTCAGTGCAAGCTTGTTCTCGATTTCTTCCGGAGATACATTTTCTCCATTGGATAGAATGATCAGATTTTTCACCCGGCCATTAATAAAGAGATATCCATCTTCATCCATATAACCCTTGTCGCCAGTATGCAGCCAGCCATCTTTCAGTGTTTCAGCTGTCTCGTCCGGCATCTGATAATACCCTTTCATAACACTTGTGCCTTTTACCAGAATCTCACCATTTTCAAATCTTATCTCCACATTCTCAAGTGGTCTTCCAATAGAACCCGGCTTATGATTTTCCGGCGTATTATTACTGATAACAGGAGAACATTCCGACATGCCATATCCTTCCAGAATCTGAACACCATACTCTGCAAAACGATCAATATAGTACGGATCCAGATGTGCGCCACCGGTAAAAATCGTCTGCAGTTTTCCACCGAAAACTTTTTCTGCAAGAACTGCCTTCGGGATTTGTGGATCAGCTGCTGCCAGTCTCTTATAAATTGTTTCAATCATCATCGGAACCATGAGCATGATATCGGGTTTAAAAATGCTCATATTTCTGACCATATGAAGCAGAGAGTCATTAATACAGATAGTTGCTCCCTGAGAAAAACCTTTCAGCCAGTCCATGACAAGACAGAATGCATGATGGATTGGAAGTACACTGAGCATGGCAGTTCCGGGTTCTGCTGAAATCTTAACTGCCTCAACATTAGATGCCAGATTATTCTGTGTCAGCATAACCCCTTTGCTCTTTCCTGTCGTTCCGGACGTAAAGATAATCGTCGCAATATCTTCTGCTGACGGGCAGGAAGCATCTGCTGATGCGTTAATTCCTGTGTTTCTCAGCTCATTGATACTGTACACGCCTGAAGGTACATCCTCCACCTCTTCCTGAAGCATCCATACTTTCTGGAGTTTCGGACAGTTTGCAAGGAACGCTTCCAGATAAGGTCTGTGTTTCGGACTTAAGAAGAGTGCTTCAGAATCGGATCGGTTTATCAGATCGATCAGTTCTTCACATGGGAGTGCTGCGTCCAGCGGCACCGCTGTAATACATCCTGTAATAATTCCCAGATAACTTTCGATCCATTCTACAGAACTGGTTCCGATCAATGCAATATGCTTTCCTGCAAAGTCTTCTGCAAGAAGTCCTTTTCTGGTGGAAATCACGTTTCTCAATATTTCGCTGTAACTTCTCTCCAGAACTTCTTTCCTGTTAAGCCATTTTACTGCTTTGACTTCGCCAAATTTCTGTACACTTTCTTCTAATATATCCCTGATCAGCATGTTTTTCTCCTCCTTCACTTTTCTGCAGACAACAGCTTCATTCTTACTGAAGCTCCTCCAGAAGCTTAAGCGCCTCTTCAAGAGTTGTAATTTGGGTCACTTCGGTTTCCTCAAGTTCAATGTCAAAGGTATCCTCAAGCTCTCCCAGAAAAGACATGAAATCCAGAGAAGTGAATCCCAGATCCTCACGGAATCTCATTTTCCCCGTCATCTCCTCCGGTTTCACTTTGCTGTACTGCGCTACAATATTTTTAAATTCCATTTCCTGATTCATTCCATTTCCTCCTCGTATTTTTGATTTCTATACCTGTTCCATAATCTCTCCGATGCTCATATCCGGCTCTGCGATCCCCTTAAAAAGAATACGCATCATATAATAATAAAGCAGTTCCATGTCATGCTCTTCCAGATGAGCAGTCTGATAATGATAGGAGAAGTTCATGCCGCCATCCTCAGTATGAGATACGGTCAGATACATTTTTTTGGTTGCGGCACCATTTGCAAACCATTTGGCATGCTGACGAACAGTCCCAAGCATTTCATTCTCCACCTTCACCGGCATTGGCTGATAGGTCAGATAGCAGCTTTCATAGCTGGTATGCTCCGGTGTATGGTATCTCTTTCTCATCTCATCCACGATAAGTGCCGGATCGTAATTGCTGTGCATATAAATTCGATTCTGCATATTCTGGATTTCATAAGCTGCCGAAAGAAAATCTGTCTCCGGTGAGATCACTGTTCTGCACGGAAACATAATGGTTCTGCTTCCCCCTGAAGTCCATTCGTCATGGGTAGAACGTCTGGATATAAAATTCTGGATCGTAATATCTTCCTGTCCGTTATTTACTTTTGACAGATAAGTACGAATACCAAGCAGAAGCAGATTCGTCATGGAAAGTTGATGATTCATACAGAAATCCATCAGGTTCTGTGTCGCATACGGTTCCAGATGATAATCCTTTACTGCAACAAACAGCTCGTTCATTTCAATATCAGAAGCACGAAGCTTTGGATCTCCATGACGTTTTCTTGCTCCCTCCAGTACAGACGGTCCCTGTATATCAGAATATAACGGCTCACCCAGTGCATCCAGCTGGTCATCCCAGAATTTTTTGTCTTTTGCAAAACGCTTTTCATTGCCCGCTTTTGCAAGATCTTTTTTCAGGACCGTCTCAAAATCAACCAGTTCCTGTGGGCAGGCTGTTCCATATCTGTAATGCGTATATAATTGGAACAGGTCTTCAATCATAACTACAAGCCCACAGGAATCGATCAGTCTGTGATCCATATGCAAAAAGAAACCATTGTATCCTTCCGGAAGCTTCAACATAATAAATTCACACATCGGGATATTATCTCCGTCAAATGTTTCATAAGCCCACTGCTGCATCAGCTCATCTGCCTTTGCCAGACTTTCCATTCCCGACAGATCCTTCAGCTCAATATCTCGCGAATCCTGCTTCTCTATATACTGTTTTACATTTCCATCTTTATCCGGCTTTGTAAAACGGACTCTGGTACAGCCTGAACGCTCTGTTTCCATCTGAATACATTTTTTTAATAATCCAAAATCCAGTTCTGCCTGTACAGAAGCCACAACACTTACACCGGATACCTGCTGTGTACCATAATCCATGATCCAGTTATGATGCATCTTCTGAGCTGCCGTCAAAGGATAATAATTTCTCATATAATAGATAACCTCCATTGTCCCGTTTTTCTTCTTTATCCGAGACAGAAAACATTGTATATATGCTTCAGGTGAAAAAATATCATATCTTCTCAGGAAATACCAGTACCCCCAGGACTTAATGAACACTTTACAAAAAAATGACCGGGACTTATCATACATTTAACATAACAGTTCAAAGGTGTATTTCTGCTATGTACTATGTCTGATAAATCCCGGTCAGGATTTTTTATGTCCGTTTAATCGTATTTCTCAAAGAATTCCATCATCTTGCGCTGATACAGTTCCGGATCCACATAGGCACTGCACAGATGCCGTGCTCCCGGTATGATCACCAGTTCCTTCTCTGCCCTGCAGAGCATATAATTCTGAAAAGAGTTATTCGGATACACATAGGTGTCCTTTTCTCCATGGAAAAAGAGAACCGGTCTTGTATTTTTTTTCATAGCTTCGGCAGTATCTGCATCTTTCATATGAAATCCTGCCAGAAGAGAACAGAACCAGTCCAGTTCCATCAGAAGCAGTGGAATATGATGCAAATGGAACCAGTTAGCTGCCATATCACGCATCTGTCCTTCCATAGACTGAAAACCACAGTCCGCGATCAGGCCTTTTACCTCCGCCGGGAGTGTATGTCCTGCTGCCATCAGTACAGCAGCCGCCCCCATGGACTGTCCATACAGATAAATTGGAAGCTTCTCTTTGTTTCGTTCAGATACATAGACTGCCCATTGCTGCACATCCCATTGTTCTTTTGCTCCAAAGGTAATATATTTTCCCTCGCTGTCGCCGCAGCAGCGATGTTCTATAAACAGGACATCACACTGATGTTCATGCAGATATTTTGCCATGAATGACAATGTGCCAAAACGGCTGCCACGATATCCATGGCTTAATATGACAATCCGTTTTGCATATTCTGTCGGCAGGTATAATGCATGCAGTTTTAATCCGTCAATGCTTTTGATATAACAGTTCTGCATCTTCTGTTCAAGGCACCAGGCCTTACTCTCATTATATTCTCTTGCATAACCATTCCTGGGATGATTTTCCCTGATATGAGACAGTTCAAACCATTTCTTTCTTTCCTTTTTGTGCTCTCCTCTTTTGCAGCAGACCACCATATTAAAAAAACGCCATCCCACCTCCAGTGATCCCAGAAAGACAGCCAGCAGTATTGCAAATGGCTTAATTAATTTTTTCTTCATCACGATTTCCCCGCAGTCCACATTTTAGAATAAGAATCCTGGCATTTTTCTTGTTCCCCTTTCCCATTCTGTTACAATTCTGTAGGGAATTTCAAAGTACTCACAAAATTCTTTTCTGTTCATTCCTGTGCTTTCGCGTAATTCTTTTATTTCCATATTTATTCTGCCTCTACATACACACATGGTGTATATATCATAGCATATTTTTCTATAAATACAATATTTTAATCTGGCAGACTACTTTCCAAACAGAGTCGTCCCGAGGATGTCAAGTCATTGCCACAAAAAATATGCGGCTTTTTTGCCACCGAAATGGCTTAAAACCGCATATTTCTGTATAGAGGACGTTATATAATTGTCACAAAATCAGCAGGGAGGATGTAACGTCATTGCTACAAGTTCAGTAGTAGTGGACGTTACATTATTGCTACAAATCAAGTCAATGATTTCCACTCTACCTCCACTCTCCCGTCATCATATACATATATTCCCTGCACGTATTCTTCCAGCATCTCTCGTGTCAGCTTTTCATAGCCTAAATACTTCAACATCTGCTCCACTGGAACATTCTTTTTCATCAGGATTTCTTTCTCACCATTTATCAGTTCTTCCAGTTCCTGTACACGTTTCTGCAGTCGTTCTCTTTCTTCTTCCAACTGCTTCCTGGATTCCATGAACTGTTTCTGATTCATCTGTCCTTCGTGATATTTCTCATAGTTCTGACGGTTTTGAATTTTTATCTGCTCCTGACGTTTTTCACAATCTGCATTTTCCGTCTTATAGGCTTCTATGCTGTCCTCATGCTGTTTTCTCATAGATTGCTGCATCTGTTCCTGACTAATATTTTGACGTAAATATGCCTTTATTTCTGCCAGTACGATATACTCCAGCATTTTGTTATCAGCTTTCCCTGCAAAACATCCTGTATCTTCTTTTCCTTTACTGTAAGCACAGCTATAAAGGATATGACCATGAACCGGACTGCTTGAAGTCAGACTTCTGCGACAATTTCCACACTTCACATAGCCACCTAACAGTGTTGTTTCCCTGTCAAATTTACTTTTCTTTGTGTATCTGATCTGCAGGGACTGTGCTTTTTCAAAAACTTCTTTTGATACGATCGGCTCATGGTGATTTTCCATCACTTTCCACTGATTTCTCGGCACTGGTACTTCTTTCCCTGTTCCGGGATCTGGAATCTTTGTCTTTCCATAGACCATACAGCCTATATAAGTCTTATCATCCACAATCTTCCGTATCATATCACTCGTCCACTGCAATCCTCTTGATGCAGCTTTCTTGCTGTCTGATTTCTGCCGTCTGCTCATAGACTGCAAGGGAGTCAATACACCCTCTTCATTGAATAACTTACAAATCTCCATCTTGGAATATCGCTGATTGGTCAGTTCAAATACTCTGCGAATCACTTCCGCTTCGTCCTCTACAATCACCAGTTCTTTCTTATTTTCAGGATTGATTCGATACCCATACGGTGCAGAGCCACAGCAATACTCACCTTTTCCTCGTCTGGTACTGACTGCCGCTTTTACCTTTACGGACTGGTCTTTCACATAAAAATCTGCTATCAGTCCTTTAAACTGTACTTCAATATCCGAACTCTTTCCCTTATAATCTTTAGAATCATATCGGTCTGAGATAGAAATGAATCGTACTCCCAGGAATGGAAAAATCTGTTCCAGATAAGTTCCCATCTCAATATAGTTTCTGGCAAAACGTGAAAAATCTTTTACCACAATACACTGTACTTTGTTCTCTCTGGCAAATTCCAAAACCTGCTTAATTGCCGGACGATCCATACTGGAACCAGAATACCCGTCGTCGTAGAACTCCTGAAATGGCATAGAAGCCAGTTCCGGGATATTGGAAATATAATCTTTTACCAGTTTTCTCTGATTGATAATGCTGTTACTTTCTCCCTCTGAATCATCTTCCATGGAAAGACGATAATATCCAATAATCAGTTTCTGATCACTCATGTTCTACCGCCCCCTTAAACCCGAAGTTGATTTCCAGTCTGCCATCACCATATAGATACATACTTTCAATCAAGCTCTCCGCAAGTTCCGCATTGATTCTGGTTGTCCCATCCAGTTCCAGCAGACTTCGTAAAAATCTGGCTTCTTCTTTCTGCTGTTTTTCCAGCTTTTGTATGGTATGCTCCAGAGTTCTCTTTCTCTCTTCGCAGAATGCTTTCCAGTTATTACGGTCATCTTTCATTTCTATATAGGCTTCTTTGGAAAGTTCACCCTCTTTATATTGCATGAATGCCTGTGCCAGTTTTTCTGAACGTTTTTCCATATCTGCATCCAGTTTCCTGATCTCTGCTTGAATTTCTTTGATTTTGGCAAGAAAGACTGCACTGCTTATAGCAGACATATCCTTTTTCCGTAAGTCGGATAACTGAAACTGTCTGGTCAGCTCCGAACGGACAATTTTCTGCAGTTTTCCTTCGGAAATAGATTTATGACTACATTTCCTTTCATCCCGATACTGGGCAGCATTGCAAAAGTAAAGCACATCATTTCCGTATCTGCGTGTGCACATTTTTCGCTTACAATCTCCACAATAGAATACATTGTAAAATGCTCTTTCATCCTCTTCCCATCCTGCTGTAGTTTTTGCTGCTTTCTGTTGTGCTGCTTTTAACCTGACCTGTGCTTTGTCAAACAATTCTCGACTGATAATCGCTTCATGGGCATTTGGCGTAATAATCCACTGACTTTCATCCAGTATGTCACACCATTTTTCCCCTCTTTGAAATCTTGATTCGTATTTTCTCTGAACCAGATCACCATAATAATTATTTCGGTTCAACACCGCACGTATCGAAGAATTTCCCCACTGATGAAGCTTTTCTCCGTCCTTACAGTACACATGATGATATTGGTTATAGTCTGAAATACGATGTACTCCATCCTCAAACAGCCTGTCAATAATGCTCTGTATCCCATCTCCTGAAGCATACTCTTCAAAAATCCTGCGGACAATCTTTGCAGCTTCTGGTTCCACAATCAACTTATAAATTTCATTTATCTTTTCCACACAATATCCGTATGGAGCTGTAGATCCCACATACTCACCATTTTTCTGTGCAATACGTTTCGCTGCACGTTCTTTTGCGGAAATGTCTTTCGCATAAGCATCATTCACCAGATTCTTGATATTCATGGATAATTCCTGATTCTTGGCATCCGGTGCAAATGAATCATAGTTGTCACATACAGAAATAAACCGTACTTTCATAAAAGGAAGAATCTTTTCCAGATAGTTACCAGTTTCGATGTAATTTCTTCCAAATCGTGAGAAATCCTTTACCAGAATACAATTTATTTTACCTGCCCTGACATCATTCATCATCCGTTCAAATCCCGGTCTGTCAAAATTTGTTCCAGTTTTTCCCAGATCAGAATAAATGTCATATACAGCAATTTCATACTCTCTGTCTGGATTTTCATTGTGCTTCTGAATGAACTCTTTTATCAGCGTAACCTGTGTTTCAATAGATTCTGACTTTTTTTCATCACTGTCTACGGATAATCTGGCATAAATTGCAGCCATACATACCGGAATCCCAAGAACTTTCTTCTCTGTGTTTTTCTTATATCTTTTTGCTGTCCTTGCCATTTATCTCGCCTCTTTCCTGCACTCTGTCCGGTGTTCCGCATAAAACCGTCTTATGACTTTCATTTTCTCAATCATATCCTGATAACGGATGTGAATTTTAATTTGCTTATTTTCATAAATATAAATTTTATCTACGGTCAGTGCCAGCAATGTGCGATCCAGTTCTTTGATTTCCAGTGATTTCTTCCAGTCCTCCAACTGAACAGTTGCAGACACTCCACCCTCAAACATTTGCTTCACCAGCTTTTTCTGATTTTCAATCATCTACTCCAGTTCTTCACATTTTCTTCCGTAACTTTCCCGAAAATCATCGAACTCCTCTTTACTGATCAGTCCCTCTTTCAAGTCATCACCCAAAGATGCTTTCAGGCTGTGATAACGGTTATATTCTTCCTGCAACTTACTAATCTGCGTATCATAACCAATTACCTGATCGTAACTGACTTGCATCTCACAAAGTTCTTCCATAATCATCTGATAGTCTACGAAAAGTGCCGTATATGCCTGAATCTCTTTCAATACAATCCTTTTCAGCACCTCTTCCGGAATACTATGTCTAGTGCAATCTCCACCTTTATTTTTTGTCTGGCAAATATAAAAGGCTTTTTTCTTCCCCTTATATTGATTTACCCTGCGTATCATCGGTGTATGGCAATCTCCACAAAATACAAAACCCGAAAAAAGGTTTGCACTGTCCGATGTTTTCGATGCTCTGCCATCATACTGAAGTAACTTTTGCACCACATCAAAATCATTCTGCCGGATAATCGCCGAATGCGTATTTTCTACTTTCACCCACTCTGATTCTGGCTTATCCAGACGTTGCTTTACTTTATAGCTGATTCGTTCCTGCTTGCCCTGTACCATGTTTCCAATGTAAACCTCGTTAGTCAGAATCCTTTTAATCTGCACTGCCGACCATTTTGGTGTATCTGAACTATGGAATCCGGAATTGTAATTTTCACCATTTGCCTTTTTATATTCTTTTGGCGACTGCACATGACGTACATTCAGTTTTTCTGCGATTGCTCCAAGACTGAACCCATCAATTTTCCATGAAAATATTTTTCTTACAATATCCGCTGCATAAGAATCAATCACCAGACAGTTCTTATTCTCCGGATCTTTGCAGTAACCATACGGTGCAAATGCTCCAATAAATTCACCTTTCTCACGTTTGATTTTCTGATGGCTTCGCACTTTACCGGAAATGTCTCGGCAATAGCTTTCATTTACAAAATTTTTGATTGGAACTACAAATGACTTCTCTGAAAAATCTGCTGTTTTACTGTCAAACTGGTCTGTAACTGAAATAAAACGCACATTTAAAGCCGGGTAGGTCTTTTCGATCCATCGCCCGGCTTCTATATATTCTCTTCCGAATCTGGATAAGTCTTTTACAATCACACAGTTTACTTTTCCAGCTTCTATATCAGTTGTCATTCGTTTAAACTCAGGTCGGTCAAAATTTCCTCCTGAGTATCCGTCATCCACATATATATCAAAGATCTGAATATCCGGCTGGCTTTTTACAAAGCTCCGAAGTAACTCTCTCTGATTTGCAATGCTGTTGCTCTCTGACTTCGCATCGCCCTCTTCCACGTCATCTTTCGATAAGCGAAGATACAATGCAGCATCGTATATATCTGGCATATTCATTTGCATTTGTTCCATTTTACATCGCTCCCAACTTACTTATTCCATTGAATTTGAAGTCAGAAACCATGTATCACGTTCATTTTCCCTGACCTCACATTAACATAACATCTGTAGCTTCGCAAGATATTTTTTCAAGACTTGCATCTAATACATCAACTCCGTTCTTTTTCTTAGATAATCACTAATAGCATCTGTAGCATCCATTTCTCCTGTCATCTCCACAATCACCACATACCCTTCATTCATGTGAGCATACGGCTGATCGCCAGATTTATCCAGAAAAGTTTCCACTTTTTCAGAAATAGCTTTATCCATATCAGGAATTAAATCTTCAATGTCCTTTAACTGCTCCAGATTAACACTGGAATCTATCACTGACTGATTCACCATGATGCTCACCTCTTTTCCAACATATTCTTTGTATAAGTCGTCCTATACCTACAATTTTCTCAATCACATCACCTTACCTTTCACATTTTGTTCTCAAATTTTATCTATTACTATGGCATTGCATATTCTGTTCGGCGTGTTGGCTTCCATTTGTATAACCCGTTGTCAACGTCACAGTCAACCTCTATCAGAGTATTTCTGAATACTGCCAGCTTCTTCGCAAGCCTACCAGTCGTTTCCGGAGTATCTTCGACGCTCGCCCATAAAATCATTTACAGGGTTATGGCATCTGTGAGATCAGATTATACAGCTCATGTAATTTTCAAGGTGCAAAAGAGTTTTTTTGAATATCCTTTCACTTATTACAGCCTGGAAACACCAAAATGTTGTTCACTTCAAAAAAATCCTCTCACTAATAAAGCCTGACAGAAGGATTTTACCAACCTCATTTTGCAATAATTTGCAAAAAGTATTTATCCTCATCTGTACATTCGCTTTCATGCGAACCTTTATCGTACTGTCATTTTAATTCGCATTCATGCGAATGTCAAGTGTTTTGTTCGCTTCAATGCGAATCTTTCTGTTTACATTCACTGTTTTTGGTAGTAAAATGGATTTATCAAAAAGAAAGTGGGAAATCTGATATGACAATCGGTGATAAAATAAAAAAAATCCGGACATTCCGGAATATGACACAGGCAGAACTTGGTGCTGCCCTCGGTTGGGGCGATAAAGGTGCAAATCGTCTTGCCCAATATGAAACGAATTACCGGGTTCCCCGCAAAGATCTGGTAACTGAAATGGCTAAGATTCTGGACGTAAACCCACTGACACTACATGAGCCAACCACGATGGACGCCTCTGAACTGATGGAAATTCTGTTCTGGATTGATGAATTTAATCCCGGCATGATTAATCTCTTTCAACTAGAGACATATCCAGGTGAAAAATCAAATTCCAGTGACGATGCCGCTATCCGCTACCATGATTCTGATAGCTGGCCTGCACATTCGCCTGTTGGTATGTGGTTTAATTATAGAGTTCTCAACGATTTTCTGAAAGAATGGACTCTTAGAAAAGAAGAACTGAAATCTGGTGCGATTACCAGAGATGAATATTTTGAATGGAAAATTAACTGGCCACAGACTTGTGATGATTGTGGAAAACGGAAATCCTCAAAACAGTGGCGGAAATCAAACGAATAGAATTTAGTGAAACTTAGCAAAACTTAAATTCACTGTATTTTTTCTCCTTGCTCAAAAAAGGCACTGCAAACCAATAATTCTATGGTTTTCAGTGCCTTTTGTTCTATACACTAAGTTTCCAATTTGCTGCTTCCGTCTGCAGATCAACCAGCTTACGATATAGACCATTTTTCTTCATAAGCGTATCATGGTTTCCTTTTTCTGCCACAACACCTTTATCCAGAACAACGATCTGATCCGCTGCTTCAATCGTTCTCATCCTATGAGCGATTACCAGAACTGTCTTCCCACTGACTAGTTCAGATATCGCTTCCTGTATCTGTGTTTCACTGTCCACATCTAAAGAAGCAGTTGCTTCATCCAGTAAAATAACAGGTGCATCTTTTAAAAGTGCACGGGCAATGGAAAGACGTTGGCACTCCCCGCCAGAAAGCGTAGAACCATTTTCTCCGATTACCGTCTGATAACCCTGCGGCAATTTTTCGATAAAATCATGACATTTTGCAGCCTTTGCTGCAGCAATAACATCCTCATCACTTGCACCTTTTCGTCCGACACGGATATTTTCCATAATTGTATTATTGAAAAGAACAACATCCTGAAAAACAATCGAAAAATCTTTCATCAATGCGACCGGATCAATTTTTGCGATATCTGCACCACCAAGTGTAATTTTCCCACCATCCACGTCATAGAATTTAGCTGCCAGTTTTGCTATGGTGCTCTTACCACCGCCGGATGGTCCTACTAATGCAGTCACCTGTCCCTGTTTTGCAGTAAAAGATACATCTTTTAAAACTGTTTTTCCTGTTTCATAAGAAAACTTCACATGGTCAAAAATCACATCATATCCTTTGGTGTGATACTCTGTCTGCCCATTTTCTAACGGATATTCCTGGATTTCTTTCAAGCGTTTTACCTGTAAATTCACACCAAAAAGTTCTGCCATATTCGCCATAGCTCCAGAAAGTGGATCATACAGACGGGAGGCTGCGATCAAATATAGAATATAAGTAAACAGATCAATTTTTTCCTTTAAAATCAGCGAACTTCCCACAACAATAACCGTTGCCAGTCCAAGCCGTAAGACCATCTGACCGGTTGTAAGAAGACTCGCACTGACCATTTCACTGGAAATCTGCGCTTTTTCTGCTGCATCCAATTTCGCATCCAGTTTCTCCAGATAAGTTTTCTCCTGATTACATGCCTTAATATCCTGTACCGTTTCCAGACATTCCTGTATTCCTTCTGACAGATCAATTCTTGTTGTCATATATTTCTTTGCAAGCAGTTCCTGCCACTTGCGTGAAAGAAGAACAATTGCAAATGCCACCGGTGCAACCCACAAAAGAGCAATTCCCATTTTCCAGTTCATAACAAGAAGTACCAGACACACAATACTTGTAGAAATAAGTGCTCCAAAAAATTGCGGAACTGTATGGGAAAACGCATGCTCAAAACTGGCACAGTCGCCCATAATTGTACTTGTCAGATCAGCAAGGTCACGTTCATGGAAAAATCCAAGCGGTAACGTCCTGAGCTTTTCTGCAAGTGTAATGCGTCTACGTTCACTTTCCTCATAGGTACCAATATAGGCTTTTGTATACTGCAGATAATGAAGGACAAAAATAATCACTAAAATGATAATTCCAACAACTGTATATCCTGCAAATCCTGCCACTTTTTCTTCCATTCCAAGAGCCATAGGAAGCATCGTATTTAATACTATTGCAAGTAGGGCAACCGGGAGCATCAGACTGATATTTGCCAGTACAGAATAAACAATTGCTTTAAAAAGATCCTTTGCACCCTGGACACTCAGAGCGTATTTTTTCTGTAATCTGTTAATCATGATTTTCCTCCTTTCTCACAGTCGTTCCAACCTTCCAGATAATCTGTGTCTGATATTCTTTCCACATGGATGCGTAGGCACCATTCTGTTTCAGCAATTCATCATGATTGCCTCGTTCTATTATTTTTCCATCACCAAAGACCAGAATCATATCTGCATCCTGAATCGTGGACAGACGATGTGCAATCATAAGTACTGTTTTTCCGCTGGTCAGTCCTTCAAAGGCAAGCTGGATCTGATGCTCATTTTCCGCATCTGCAAAAGCTGTCGCTTCATCAAGTATAATAATTGGTGCATCTTTCAGAATTGCACGTGCTAATGCAATCCGCTGATTTTCACCACCCGACAGATAGGTTCCTCCACTTCCAACTATAGTATCCAAACCATTTGGAAGTCTCTCTATGATATCCTGACATTGTGCTGCTTCTGCCGCTCTCATCACTTCTTCACGTGTGGCATCTGGCCTGGAAGCTCTGATATTTTCAAGTAAGGTATCATTGAAAAGACGGGTGTTCTGGAACACAAATGCAATCTGATCCATGAGGTCATTTTTAGCAATCTCACGAACATCCACACCACCCACTAAAACGTCTCCTTCCTGCACATCATAAAAACGTGGAATCAGACTGGCCGCTGTAGATTTGCCACTACCGGAAGCTCCGACTAATGCAATTTTCTTACCATCAGGGACTTCGAAGCTTACATGATACAATGCTTTTTTCTTAGCACCTGGATAAGTAAAAGAAACATCCTCGAATACAACAGAAGCATCCTTTGGCTGTTTTTGTGTATTTGATTCTTTAAGCGGTTTTTCCTGCAAAATTGCTTCTATTCTGCTTACTGCACTTTTTGCCGCCATTAACTGTTCGCTTGCAAACATGATTCGATTCATCATTGTTGTACAAACTGGCGTAAACAGACTGTAAAACAGGAAATCTAAAAACAGTTTCTGACGATCCGCCTGTCCACTTGCTGCCGAAAAAAGCATCAGTGCAGTCGGGATCAGCAAAATAAAAGTTCCATTTAAAGTAATGTTAAATCCCGTCAATGGGATACGACAGCAGATTGCATATCCACTGGCATATTTTTTGTATTCTTCAATCGCTGCATGAAAGTTTTTGAATGAGTAAATGGTTTGCTGGAATACCTTTACAACCGGGATTCCACGAACGAATTCTACCGCTTCTTTATTCATATTTTCCAGTGCGGTCATGTATCCCGACATAAAATCGGCATTATCTCCACCCATCATTTTCTTTAAGAAAAATACACTGATTGCCAGTGGAATCAAACAACAGATTCCAAGTCTCCAGTCAAAGACAAACAACAAACTGATGACTGCAACCGGCATAACAACTGCACCGGTCAGATCCGGCAACTGATGTGCCAGAAACCCTTCGGTCAGTCCAGCATTGTCATCAATAATTTTCCGAAGTCTGCCACTGGCATTCTGACTGAAATATCCAAGCGGTAACGTGACAATATGGTGCATTGCCTCTTTTTTCATATTGGTAGCTGTACGAAATGCTGCCAGATGCGAACAACATAATGCTACAAAATATAATAAAATACTAAGTAACGAAAATGCTACTGCAAGCCACGCATAATGCCCACTGGAAGCTGCCAGTGACAAATCTCCCTTTTTCATCGCATACAAGATATCCCGAATCACAAACCAGATACAGACAAATGGAATAATAGAAAGCACCGTGGATATTCCTGCCAGAATGCAGCTGGCAATAGTCAACCAATGACGTTTCCCTGCAAATCCCCACATCCGGGATAACTCGGCATTTTTCTTTTTGCTCATGACCTTATATCCTCCTCAAAAAGCCGGTGGCATCAGAATCTCTCCGATTTCCACCGACTCAAATTTATTTTCACTATTCAGACAGATTCTCTTTACAGAATAACTGTATACAGTTCTCAACATCGGCTTTCGTATAGTCAACAGAAATTCCTGCTGCCAGCCAATAAGCATATTCACCTGCATCATATTTTTCCAATGCATCCAGGTCACTTCCATATCTGAACTCAATGTGCCATGTAGTTTTCATCGTATCCGGAGCGATACAGAAATAGGTAAACTCGCCGGAATCAGCATCATCACTTTCGTAGATGTACAGACCACGCGTTTCTTCCATACCTACGTAATGATAAGAATGACTGAATACATCATTCCCCTCTTCATCCACACCAGATATTGTTGTTCCGTCAAACGTGAACTGATCTATATTCTGTAAAAATTCACAGTCGTATGCCATATTTCCATCCTTGTAGGTTTCCACTGCCTCTTCACCGGTGACTGTTCCAGTTACCATAGAAGACATTTTTTCAACAGCCGCCTGAGCATTATCCTCTCCTACAATTGCAGCACTGTCATCGAGCCACAGCTGATCGTATTCATCTGCCAGAATAACCGGCCACAGTTCCTGATAAGTACCTTTCAGATCGCATAAAAGCTGATCTGCTGCATCCTGATTCTCATCAGTTTCACTTTCCTTCTGTACGCTTGTAGTCTGTTCTTCTGTAGCACTGTTTTCTGTTTGCTTTGTTTCAGATGTGCTACTGCTTGTATTTCCACATCCCGTCAATAAAGAAATAGACAAAGTTGCTGCTAAAAACAAACCTGTTAATAATTTTCTCTGTTTCATTATAATCCTCCTAAATAAAAAATATGCATTAGTCAGTCTTATCTAACCAATACATATTTTATCTGGTACTAATATGAAACTCAATGACCTGGCAGACTAGTTTCTATCCAATCAGACATTCTTTTTATACTCCGTTGGTGTCATTCCATATTCACCTCGAAATGCCGAAGTAAATTTATTGGGATTTGTATATCCGATTTCTGTTGCGATTTCACCTACAGATAAATTCCCCTCCCGTAATAATTTTTCAGCAATTTGTAAACGATAAGTCCGGAGATACGCATAAACAGGTGCACCATACATTCCCTTAAAACAACGTTTCATTGCCGTAGGTGATATTTCAAAACGCTCTGCCAACTCCTCAATTGTATAATGTTCTTTGATATGTCCTACAATAAAATCATGAATCTGTCTGGTACAGTTCCTTTGCGATTTTGAGAAATAAACATAGTCGTTCTTAATCCTGTCAAAATCCATTTCTGTTAGTATCAATAAAAGCTCCAGAAGCTTTATTCTGATATAACTAGGCTTTATATGTTCCTGAACAGTATATAATTCCGAAAATATATGTTGGACAGTTTCATTTGCACGAACCATATAAAAATCCTGTTTTCCTGCAAACTCTGAAATTCGGGTAAGATTAATAGAAAGAAGTTTCAAGATTCTTCTCATCTCATCTGTAATTTCTTCCAACTCAATCGTTATCGTTATCCCATGATAATGGGAAGTAGGAAATGTTGATGTATGTGATTTTTTATGCAAGGTACAAATGGATAAATTTCCCGCTGCCATATAGCAATAACTACTCTCTCCAAACGCACACTCACACCGCCCCTCCCGACAATAATTAATTTCAATAAATCCAGGACGTGGACTCTGCATCTTATTACAATATTCCATATGCATATCATTATAGACCAGCTCCATTCCTGGAAATGTCTGATATACGGCGATATCTCCTGTACCACTTTCATTCTCAAGATGAAATCTTGAACATATAGCATCTTCTTTTTTTCTCCGGACAGAAGATCCATATAAATCAACACTTCTGAAATCCGATTCCACTTCCGAAGACGCAAAAAGTATATCTCCAGCAACCTTATATGGATTGTCCTCTGTTGTTACTGTTCTCATATTACACTGTCCACTTTCTTCCGCTGCTTTTCTTACTTTTGTCTCCTCTTTCATAAAACATCATAGCTTATCTCCTTCAGTAATTAGTTTCATCTAACTTTCTCATATAAAAAAATGTTACCTTATAAAGCTCTAGTCCCTACAATAGGTAACATTGTTTGAGTTTCTATACTCTTTCAGTGTAACACCGTTAGGACTGACTGACAAGAAAATATAGAAATTCATTATAGCAAATAAATTCGATTTATTGTTCAATAGCCAACATTCTTATTATTCAAATATATTCTAATCAGAACAGCCCCTACATTTATGACAAAAATCACAAACAGCAGATTAAATGGCAAATATTCCCGTATCAAGTTTCCTAATACCGCAATAAAGGAAAAGCTGGCTATCAAAACCATTTTATAAATATCATCCCATATCTTTCGATACCGTTCAATTCCGCCCCATACAAGAAATACACCCCCGACAATTCCCGCCATAATCACAGCACTTGAAAATATTCGTTCAAAAACTACCTCTCCCGTAGAATATCCCATATAATCCAGCTGTTCAAACCATATCGCATACTTTCTGCACCAATTAACTGGCAACATGATCAGTTGCATTAAATCCCTTTGAAATGCTCCATTCTGAATAAGTGAAAAGAATATGACACAAAGATATCCCCAAGTCCAGAAAAACTGTATTTCTTTCATATCCTCCATTTCCGATTTTGCTTTTCTCCTGGCTTTTTGTATCTCCATATCTGCCCGTTTCTTTTCCCTTTCAGCCTGATACTCTGCCTGTCTTGCCTGTTTTTCTGCTTCTTCCTGTTTTTGCTGTGCCTGTTCAACCGCTTTCACCGACGATTGGTTCACCTGTGTCTGTAATTTAGAGTTCCGGTCCCGAACGTCTTTTATTTCTTCTTCGAGATGCTCTTGCTCGCTCCTGCTCATCAATCCGTTTCTGTTCCTCAAGTCGTCGTTGCTCTGCTGTAAAGACTGATTGAGTTTCCGCATTTCGGACAGTTCTGCTGTCATCCGCTGAATTTCGGCGTTCGACATTTGCATTTCTTCTTGCATTTCGTGATTCTCGAAGAACAACTTCTGTTTTTCTATTTTCAACTTGTGCGTCCTTTCCTGAAATTCCTGAATAAACTCGTTCATCTTCTGATTTCTCACCTGCAACTCGTCCCTCTCTGCCGTCACTTTCTCCAGCGTTTCTGCCTGCTCCTTCGCAAGCTGCTTCCACTTGTCGGTAGTATCCAGCGAATACATCGTCTGATCCATTTGTTCGTTCTGCTTCGGCTTGTATCCTTTCGTAATTTCCATTAAATTCATTCTCTAACCCCTCCTTGCTGATGTCCAGATGAAAGGTTTTGGACAGATTGCTGTCACGCACTTTCTTTCCATCCTGATTCTGAAACGTGATGTGCTTCCTCTTTTCTGTCCAGTTCACACTCCATCCAAGCTGTTTCATTTTTTCTATAAACTTTTCTTTACTGATACAATTCTCCAGTGCTTTTAACACCGCCATTGCACAGTCAGCCACAAAGCTGTCCTTTACTTGTTGCCGGAACAGATTATATTTATCCTTGCTCCATGCAATGATTTCGCCCTTTTCAATCTGACTGCCATCAAAATGTTTTCCTTTTTCTGCAACCGTCAGCCCACGTTCCCGGCACATCTGGTTGGTAAACTGCTTCATCTGCTCCAGATCTTTTTTCGTAGTATGCAGTTTCTTTCCATCCTCATAACTGACAGAATTCGTCACCAGATGGCAATGAATATGGTCTTTATCCTTGTGAACTGCCACTAAGGTCTGGAATCCCTGGAACCATTTTTCTGCAAACTCTTTTCCAAATTCAAATGCCTGCTCTGGTGTAATCTGCTCATCCTTATGCCATGAAATAATATTGTGGGCGTACATCCTTCCAGAGTCTTTATTCCATAATTTCTTTTCTTCCAGAAATGTCTGATACACAAGATCATAATTGATTGCATCATGGCAATACGGGCCAGTCATATAGGTAAGCTGCTCACTGGTCTTGTCCTGACGCAATACATATTCGATACAATTTCTCATTGCTCCATGTGTATTTGTCCGCTTATTAATCGTCTTATTAATAGCCATATCTTTTCACTCTCCTTCCGGTACTTAAGAATATTTTTATTGAGGAAATACAGCGTACTGTCATTTGGAACTTCTCCATCTATATGCAGCTTTCTTGCAATCTGATTGATATTTGTAGTAGCTCCACGAAGCTGACTGAGAATATCTGCAAACATCTGGTTCAATCTTTTTAGTTCTTCCACTTCCTCTGTAGAAGCTATCTTCAAATCTGCGACTGCTTTTATTACAACTTCCTGCTGTGTTCTTCCGGATTCCTTTACTTTGCTTTGAAGTAGCTCATATTCTGCTTTATTCATCCGTATGGTTACTGTATGATTTCGTTTTCTCATAGGCTTTTGTCTCCTTCCTTGCTTCATTTTCATTCTTTATCAACAGACACAGCGTTTCGGCTAAAATTTACAGGGATTCCATAAGGGGCAACGCCCCTTTGGTGGGTGCAGGGTGAAACCCTAGTCAATCAGTAAGTGTTCCGTAGGAATGTCCGGTGGACATTTCGCAGGAATACTTACGCCATTAACGTGCCGGGGTTCCAAGGGGCAGAGCCCTCTGGCAAGTTTAGGAGCAGCCCAAAGGCTGGCTCCGGTGCAGAGTGGCTTGCCACTTTGCGAAACTTGCCTGTCATCTCCCCACCACTGAACCAGCACCAAGTAAGCAACATTCTCCTCTGCGTTATTAAGCCAAAATTGAGATGACAGTGGTTTTGTGTTGCAGGAACTGACTGTAAAAGAAAGAGAAAATCTCCACATTCCATAGATTTTTCCTTTCTGAAACAGGCTAGTCATGCACCACTCCGATGCGAAGTATCGGACAATCATGTGCCGTATCCGGCACTCTATATTTCTTCTTTGCCTTGCTTATACAACGTTTTCCATCTGCAAATGCCTCTCTGCCATATTTCGCTGTTATTTCTGCTTTTCTTTTTCTGAATCACTTTCCATTTCTGCTGAAAAGCATAAAAATAGCAGTCATGAACATTTCACTGATTTTTACCAATAGAAATGCCATCACTGCCATTACCTTTTTCTGCTATTCTGTTTCCGTAAAGCTTTCCTTACTGTCAGTCTATTTTTCTATTACTGCTATTTTATTTTGTCGCAAATTTCAAACAGGTCATGCAATAAATTCTCCAGTTTCATAAGTCTGCGATGCTGATACCAGATCAATCCGGGAAGTCCCACTGCAAGGAAGAACGAAGCACATAAAATCTTTATTGCCTGTCCTCTGCTGCTTATCCCTCCATATCCAAATCCACATACCAGATTCACGAATAAAACATAGAAATATCCACAAAATAAAACAAATTCAAAAATCCACACCAGCACCTTTTTCACTTTCTCTTTCACTCTGTACTTCTCCCTCCTGCATTTTTAAATTCAGTGTAGCGAATTTCTCGCTATATTTCAATAGTGAATATCTCGCTAAGTTATTATTATGCTAGAGGTGAAACGCATGTATCAGAGAATACGGGATCTGCGTGAAGATCGTGACCTTACGCAGAAGAATATGGGTGAAATTCTGAATTGCAGTCAGCGTATTTACAGTAATTATGAATGTGGTGATGTCGATATCCCTACTCACATTCTGATTAAACTGGCTGAATTTCATAACACCAGCGTTGACTATCTGCTAAACCTGACAGATGATAAACGTCCTTACCCAAGAAAAAAGAATAGCTCCACTTAAGGCAGTCCGATTTATTTTATGCAAACCGGACTGCTTTTCCTTTTTACAGACAGCTAAAAACTATCCGCAAAATCCAGTGCTGCATCCATATCAGCTTCTTTCTCCCAGTCCAGATTATCTTCTGCGATCTCTCCATCCTTTTTTTCCATTGTTAGTATTCTGTCCGACAGCTTACTTTCTCCTACCGATTCTTTTACAAACGGTACAAGCATTTCCATCAGATTCTTCGCTATAGCCATCGGGGCAGATTCTTTCACTCCATCCCGGACAGCTGTTTCCACTCTTTCCAGAAAAGCATCTTCCTTTTCTCTGGTTTCCAGATACGGATCTGCTTCATTCCTGTACTCTCTGGAAAAATAATCGTTTAAAGCAACTACAACTGCTCTGGTGTACGATTTATATTTTTCCCTGTCCATCGTCTGCAAATATTCCCATGCCTGCCTGTCCTGTTCATCACAAAGATTCAAAGGATTTTCCTTACGGTCATTGCTTCATAGCCTTTCGCCGTGGCACAGATGTCCCGTACAATTGTCACCCGGCTCTTGTCATATTCTCCAAAATTCTGGATCATACAACCGCCACCGCCGACCACATACAGACGCATCAGTTCTGGATTATATTCCCGTTCTCTCAGCTTATGGAAAATTTCTTTCGTATAATCTCCGGCAGCTTTACGAATGACTGTCAGATATTTCTCACCAATATCTGCTGTCCCGGTACGGATCACCTGCTCAATCACCAGATCGTCCACCACTGTTCCCAGTTCTTTCAGCAGGGATTCCCTTACAGCAAGCACACACTGATGCGTTCCATATTTCTCTGTAAAGCATTTCTTCTCTAATGGACGGGAATTATTGATATACATTATATTCATAGTTCCATTTCCAATATCTGCCAGCATATTGATTCCTTTGAAATCCTGTAAGCGGTAGAAGGCTGCTGCAAATCCCTGTGGGTAAATATCAGCTCCTGCAAACTCTACATGGTAGTCTTTGTTACGGAATGTAAAATCCACACTTTCATTCTGGAGAAGATATTTCTGAAAGTCTTCTTTCTGTGTAGCTACCCAGGTAAGGGGAAGTCCGGCTGCGATATGTACCGTTGCCCTGTTCATACCTTTCCCATCAAGTTCTCTTGCGATAGCCGCCAGTGTCAGCACATAATAGTCCTCATCCTGCGTTTTCTCTGCACAGAACTCCTTGTGTTCCTCTCCGATCTGGTAATACATGCCATTGTAAACAAGAAGATTATTCTGAAAGATTGGCTCCTTGTCATATCTGACTACACCGGATGGAAAGCATCTGGTGGCAGTTTTCATGTTTCCATAACCATGATCAATCCCGATCACCATAACTGTTTCATTATTGTTGTTTTTCATCATTCTCATAATCATACCTCACACTTTCTTAATTTTTATTTTTTTACTTTTTCCCAAATTCGGGAAAAACCTATATTTGTATCAGCTAAAACGTTGATACCTAAAAAAGGGCAATCAGTGTAAAAAAAGCAAAATTTTATGTACTCTGGCAGCTATCTTTGTTATTTTTCCTGCTCCGGTAACATTTCTTTTTGCTTATTTTGCCCTAAATGCCCTTAATTCCCTGATTCATATTTAATTGTAACTGTTTATAATCTATATCTGTTTCTTCAAAAGGTATTCTTTCTTCTGGATCTACAGGACAAAAATCTTCTTCCTTAACTGCAATATCCTGATAATAGAACTCACCATTGTACTGCTTCAGAAGGAAACCTTTATCTGTCATATTCCTGAAAAAGTTGGATTTACCATGCCCCTGTCTGCCATTCTCTTTGCAGTATTCCTCATACATATGGAACACTTCACTTCGTTTCAGACGTTTCCCTTTGGCACGCACCAATGACTCATCAATAAAAGCACAGATACTATCTGACGTCCGTTGCACTTCTCTTACACATTCTTTGCTGTGTTCGCTCTCCGTGAACTTTCCCTGTTCGTACAGATTTTTCAATGCAATCATCGCCATATGAATTGCATAATCGGATTCTGCCTGTACCTTTTCCTTTAAGTGCAGATCTTTTTCAGCACTTTTTACTACTCGGTTCATATCAAGAATCAGTAGTCTACGATAAAAAGCATCTGATTTATCCTCAAGATTCTGCGGCATTTCATTGGTAGAAAAAAGTAGCTTCGCATAAGAGTGAAAATGGATTGCATCCTGCCCCTTTTTCTCATAGATCAGTGTATCTTCACCGACTGCTTTCTTTAATACATCTGTGTTCTCCATTGCTTTACATGGAATATCCGCACAGGCATTTAGTAGCTTTCCGTACATTCCAGTCGCATAGAATCGTTTGTTCAAATCCTGTAAAGAAATGCTGGACATATTGGTGATTCCAACCACATACTGGATCAGTGATACTGCCACAGACTTTCCGGTTCCACCATTTCCTTTCAGTGTAAGGAATTTCTGAAACTGCGTATCCTGTGTCATGCAGTATCCAAAATACTCCCAGAATGTCTGCTGTTCTTCTTTATTTGGAAGAGACGATGCAAGATACTTTTTGATATTTTCTCCACCTTGTAACACCTGCTCACAATCCTCTGGATAATAGGGAAATGGAATCTGATTGATTGTCAGATAATCCGGATTGTGTTCCAGCATTTCACCCGTAACCGGATCATAATATCCATTTTTGAAGTTGATCCACCTCACAGGTTGTTTATTTAGTTCATATGCCTCTCGGTGAACTTTTGGCTGTGCGATCAGCAGATTATAGATTCTTTTGATCACTCCACTCTGTACCTGGTCACGATAGATCAGCTTCTGGATACGGTATTTCATTCTTACCCCATCATGGTCTTCCAGGAAAACACCATGCTCATAATAATACGGTGTGATTCCCACCACAAAAAACTGAACATTCTCCACCAGGTAATCTACAATCTCCATATCCCGGACACCTTTCACATTTCCTTTTGCATCAAATAAGTGAAAACGGCTCAGTTCCGGTTCTTCTTTCGGATCTCGCTCAAACCGAAGAATATACTTTTCCAGTAATTTCTCAACTTCTTTCTGATTATCCAGTTTGCCAAGGTACTCCTTCTCTTTGAACAACTGCCAGCCCACTTTTCCATCAAGACCAGCGTCTTTGAAAAATGTCTGTAACTTATCATTCATCCACTTCACCGTACAGGCAGTCACATAATGATAGGCACTCTGACAGCTTCCAGTAAACTGAATAGATCTCATTTCCTCTATAAAAGAATCTGCACTGAAATAATATCCATCATCTTCCTGCACCAGACAAAGTGCCTGATAACCTGACATCACAATATTCAATGCGATATCCTGATTGTCCACCAGAAAAATATAGGTCTGTGCTGTCCCTTCCGGATTGGTTTCCATATAATGCTTCAAAAACTTCTTGTTCAAACTTATCACTTCCTTTCAGACAAAGAAAAAGACGCAAGCCATATTTTATGACTCACGCCTTACTTCACTCACAATATTCTATTTTTATCAGTTACCTGCCAGATTGGTTACTGGCAATTCTTATGCATAAATCAATTCTTTCAAGATAATCTCCTCTGCAATCGCTCTGTGCTGATTAGCTGCTCTTACCCATGCCATCTGATCTTTCTCCTTATCTGGCAGTGGTTCTTTTTCTTCCAACTGCTCCAAGATTACTTCTTCCCGTTCTCTTGCTGCCTTGTCCACTTCCAGAAGATGCTCGCCAATCGTATCCTGTAAAAGCATCACCTGATACGTTGAGTTTCGATGGTTCTTCAGATAATCTCTGCGAAGAAATCCATATTTGCCAAGTTGCTCCATCTGCTCACCGGATTTATAGGTGAGATTCGGAATCAGGTATCCATTTACATTTGTATAAGTCAGTTTCATATCCCTATGACCTCTCTTTCGTTTAAACTTTTATCTGTAACAGAACCAACTGTTCATGTTACGTCATTGCTACAAATCTTTCTTTCCATATCATTTTGAATCCAACCCGGGCAGATTTTCTTCAAAATCATGGTAAAAGTGCTTCGTTTCTGTGTTGGGAAAATGAACGGAAACACTTGATTTTACTGACTTTCTTCAATGTAACCTTATTATAACGTCCTCCCCCCCATCCCACCTCCACATTCGGATATTCCTCATACCCGCCCACACGCTGTGCACCTTTCCGCAGGTATGCCTTTACCTTTTCTCCGTAAAGAAACGGATCATTTCCTTTCACGATTCCCCACTCCATAAGCAGAGCTGCGCTTCCGCTGACAAAGGGTGCCGCAAAGGAGGTTCCGGTAACAGTGGCGTAGCTTCCACCGGGAACCGGGGCGGTGATGGATACGCCGGGAGCTGCGAGGTCAGGCTTCCGGATCGGCAGGAACTGACTTCCCCTTCCGGAAAAATCTGCGTAGGCATTCTGTCTGGAATCATAAGCTCCAACAGAAATAACTTTTCCGGCAGTGGAAGGAATCGTCAAAGTTCCCACAGCCCGCGGAGAATAAAACCCAGTTCCGCGATTCAGTACATTTCCACCCGGCAGCCAGAGGAAATACTGTCCGGAGCGCACACGTTTTCCACTTAAAAGAACTTTCCAGACACCGCTGTCCACATAATTCCCCTCAGGAATGAAATCTATGTAGATTTCCTGTGACAGCTGATAGGGACCGGGTTTTCCATAATAGATCAGAAGCTCTGTATTTTCCAGCAGATGCCGCTGTGGCCCCAGCCTTTCATATAATGGACCGATCCGTTCTCCGGACGGACTTTCCAGATAAATTTCCATCTCATCTTCATAATCCTTCCATAACTGTACATTTAATGTGGGCTCAAAAGCTCCCACTGCCAGCTGGATTTCTTCTGTTTTCCCCTGCTGCAGGATTCCTCCTGCATGCCAGGGCTGGCTGCCGTTATTTCCGGTTCCTGTAACGATCACAGTCCGCCCCATGGCCGCAACTGTATCAATATAGTTTTCCAGAAGGGAATCCCCTCTGTGTGAACCATAATTATTCCCAAAGCTGATGTTTATGACCATCGGTTTTCTCATCTTCACTGCCTGCCGTATCAGGTAATCAATACCCTCCATCAGCTCCGTTGTCCGCGGAAATGAATTTTCCCGTGGATTTCCCATTTTTACCACCAGAAGATCACTTCTATACGCAACGCCTCGATTCACTCCATCCGATGCTCTCCCGTTTCCTGCTGCTATTCCAAGAACTGCTGTTCCATGTCCGCTGAAATCTCCAGACGGAACAAGGCGCCTGCCTTCGGTTTCCCCGAGTGCAAGCGCCTCATCAATTTCTTCCTTCGTATATTCAGTTCCTGATACATAGTTTTCCGGTGGATTTCCAGCTACACTCTGATCCCACAGTCGCAGGATCCGGGTACTGCCATCCTCGTTTCTGAAATCCGGATGGAAATAGTCCACTCCGGAATCCACAATGCCCACCAAAATCCCTTCGCCGGTTAAGCCATCGACTCCATTCTGCACCGGCAAAATGCAGCTTGCTTCCCGCTCTTCAAAGGTCTCAAAGTAGAGTCTCTTGGGCTTTTCTATAAACTCGATCTGCTCTCTGCCTGAGTATGCAGCAATTTCCGATTCCGGCAATGTCACTACTGCATAGCTGCCAAGCAGCGGGACCACCTGAATCCTCTCACCACCAAGTCCGCTTTCCGGGCCACTGTACTTCACGATCACATCCCACAGCCTGGTGGTGGGATCATACCCCACATTCAGATTTTCCGATTTCTCCCGCTCATGTGGCAGGGCATTCATGGCAAGATTAAGAAGATTCTCTAATTTCTGGTCTGGCATAAGGCTTTCATTTCCATTGATACATTTTATTTATTATATGCATAGCTTTCAATTAAAGAACCAGCTTCTGCTTCCTTCTGATTCAGTGCATTCACAACTGCCTCATAAAGCGGTTTCGCCTGCGGTGCAGCCCCCAGCAGCTCTGCCAGTGTCATTCCATAAGCAAACTGGATCATCGGTCCCTCCAGCATTCCCGGTGCCATCTGGTTGAACAGTTCTACTGCCAGCGGTTCTGCCACGATCTCACCAAGGGTGCTGTCCATACTGAAACGCTCTACTGCAAGACATGTCTCTGTTGCATATTCGTAATCATATACACCGGAACCAACTTCAAGTATTTCTTCTTTCTCCGGAAGTACGATCACAGCTGTAGTGTTTGCCGGTACTTCTACATGCACATGGATCTTTCCATTTTTGCAGGATGTCTTTGCCACGATCTTTCCGTAAACGGATTCAAATTCTGTAGCCCACTCTTCAATGCCTTTCACAAACATGGGTTTTACCTGGAATTTCTTATATCCCGGCTCTAACTGGGATAAACCGGCAACCTTGCGATACATCCAGTCTCCGATGGAACCATATGCGTAATGGTTCAGGGAGTTCATACCGGATTCATCAAAGGTTCCATCCGGTTTGATGGAATTCCAGCGCTCCCAGATCGTCGTTGCTCCCATATTTACTGCGTAGAGCCATGATGGATAATCTTCCTTCATGAAGAGAGTTGCCGCCATCTCGTGCTCTCCGTTTTCAGAAAGTGTATGGCAGATATATGGTGTGCCGACAAAACCTGTAGCCAGATGATTTTTGTGGTTTGCAATATTCGTAAGCAGCGTATTTAAAATGCGTTTTCTGTCTTTTTCTCTTGCAAGATCAAAATACAGGGAAAGGATCGCTCCTGTCTGTGTCTCACTTACGATACGGCCTGTCTCTGTATAATATTCTCTCTGGAATGCATCCAGGGTTTTTTCGTACAGATCCGCATATTCTTTTGCTTCTTCTGACTTACCAAGCACCTCCGCTGTTTTCTTTACAAGATCTGTCACATACAGATAGTATGCGTTTGCGATCATATACTTATCTGTTGCTCCGGTTCTGTCTGCACTCTCTTCTTTATCCAGAGCAAGCCAGTCTCCATACTGGAAACCACTCTGCCAGAGACCGCTCTCTTCACAGTTGTTTTTGATATAGTCTACCCATTCATGCATACATTTCCAGTTCTCTTCCAGGATACCTTTATCGCCATAGATCTGATAGACAACCCACGGAACGATAACTGCTACATCACTCCATGCAGAAGCACTGTACTGTCCCAGGATATCCGGCACAACATGGGGCACTCCTTTTTCCAGTGAAGATTCTGCTGCCACATCACGCATCCATTTTGTGTAGAATAATGCTGTATTTCTATTAAATGCTGCTGTCCAGGAAAATACCTGTGCATCTCCTGTCCATCCAAGACGCTCATCTCTCTGCGGGCAATCCGTCGGGATATCAAGGAAGTTATCTCTCTGGCTCCATGTAATATTGCTCTGCAACTGATTTACCTTCTGATCAGAGCAGGTAAAATCTCCTGTTTTTTCCATATCCGAATGTGTCACACAGGCAACAAATTGATCTGCCGTAAATTCTTCCAGTCCTTCCACACAGATATAGCGGAATCCATGGAATGTGAAATGCGGACGGAAGATCTGCTCTTCTCCGCTGCAGATAAAGGTGTCGATGGATTTTGCCTGGCGAAGTGTCTCCGGGTAAAAGTTTCCGTCTTTATCCAGAACCTCTGCATGACGGATCACGATCTTCTGACCTTTCTCGCCTTTCACATGCAGCTCAACAACACCTGTGATGATCTGTCCGAAATCAACCAGTCTTTCACCCTTTGGTGTCACGATCAGCTCTTTGCCGGCAATCTTCTCTGTGATGCGGACAGGCTCATTTTCCTGTGCAGTCAGAACAGCTTTGTCAAAATCTTTGACAACAACGTTTCCTTCTGTGATCTCCGGTGCATCCGTGTCGATGGTCTCTCCCATATAGATTTCGCTGTAACGGATCTCTCCGGTCTTTACAGACCATGTTTCATCGGTAGCGATCACATCCTTACTTCCATCTTCATATTCCACATGAAGCTCTGCAAATGCTCCCACCTGTGTTCCATACTGATCTGGCATACAATAGAAGCCAAGGATTCCTTTATACCAGCCGTTTCCAACTGTGATTTCAATTTTGTTTTCTGTATCAAGCAGCTCTGTCACATCATAGATCTGATACTGAAGACGGTTGTGATAGCTTGTCCAGCCCGGTGCCATACGGTAGTCTCCTACAGTCTGTCCGTTCAGGGTCGCCTCATATACGCCATGTGCTGTTGCATACAGACGGGCTTTCTTTACCTTTTTATCCAGTGCAAATGTCTTTCCAAATACCGGGCAGGCAGTCTCCTCTTCCGGGAAATCACCTGTGATCATCTGTGCTTTAAATTCTGTATTGTCAAAAATTCCTGTCTCAAACGTACCTTCAACAGATTCTGTATTTCCGTGATTGTCTGCAACAGATACCTGCACAGTATACATCGTTTCTGAGACCAGTGCTTCACCTTCATAAGGGATCAGAACAGACTGATCTGACACTTTTTTTCCACTGTTCCATACAAGCTTTCCATTTTCATCTGCTACATGAATTTCATATGCAGTCTGTAAAGTATCCTTCTCCTGTGATTCCATTTTCCATGAGAATCTTGGTGCTTCAGCAGTTAATCCAACAGGGTTTACCCGATATTCGGTTCTTAAATCATATAATCTCATTTCATTTCCTCCAATTAATAAATCCACAAAAGGACAGAACCTTATTGTAAGTCCCGTCCTTTAGTCTCAGTATTTAGTTTGCCTTTTCTCTTTTCTGCAGTTCTGCCATGATCTCAGGATATCTCTTCTCAAGGTCATTCTTCATAAGACAGATAAACATGATCACAAAGATCGCAAGCGGGATATAGATGGAAAATGCAAAGATTGCCATATCAACGGAGCCAGGCTGAGTTGCCAGAGATGCTTTGTATCCTGCAGCTGCCAACAGCCATCCGATCAGAGATGCTCCGATACCGGATCCGATCTTCATTCCGAAAGAGTTGGCACTGTTTGTCATACCTACGATGCGTTTTCCGAATTTGTAGTCATTATATTCCACACAGTTATTTACCATTGCTCCAAACAGACACATCATAGGGATGTTGGCAAAGGTAGTTACAACTCCACCTGCAATACAGGTTGCAATGCTGTACGGTGTAAAAACTCTTACCAGGCAGGCTGCTGCTCCAAGCACACAGGAAATCTTACATGTTTTTGTCATTCCAAACTTGGAAGTCAGAGGACCTGTCAAAATAAATCCAAGGAATGTAGGAACCAGTCCCACTGCTCCCAGAAGTGCTACGATATTGTCATTTCCAAGAATGTATTTTGCATAGTATGTTCCACCGGATGTAGTTAAGCTGTAAGAAATATTTATCAGAAACTGAAGTACAAGCATAATAACCCAGTACTTGTTTTTGAAAAGCATTTTGATAGCTTCCACAAACGGTACATCATCATCTTCACTTTTTTCTACGATCTGCACGTTTTCTTTTGATACTTTATAAAGAATCATCAATGAAAGCATGGAGATGAGACCAAAGACCACAGCTACCTTGATCCATGCACTCTGTGTTCCGCCAAGCATATTTGTGATAGGGATAAGAAGGATGGCAATTACCATTCCTGCAATGTATCCGAATGCTGTACGGAAGATTCCCATTTTACCACGCTCTTCAAAGCTTTCCGTACGGATAGCCATCAGGGCACCATAAGGGATCGCTACTGCTGTATATACGATCGCTGTGATCAGTACGTTCGTGATCAGTACATAGGCCGTCTGAAAACCACTTCCTATATTTTTAGGTACAGTAAACAGTAAAATAATAGCTACAAGTGCCGGGATTGCCATTCTTGAAAACCACGGACGACATTTTCCCTTTGGTGATCTGCCTGCATCCATGATCTTTCCCATTGCAAGATCTGAAAATGCATCAAAGATCTTTGCGATCAGAAGCATGGTGGCAACCATTCCTGCTGCAAGGCCTACCTTTTCGGTATAAAAGTAAGTCAGCTGTCCCACAAGGCTGCTCATGATATTCAGCGGCAGCTGTCCGATACCATCTCCAAGATAATCCGTTAATCTCATTGACTTCTGGATTCCCATGGAATCCAGACCAAGTTCCTTCTTTGTCCTTCCCATTCTTTCTCTCCTTAAGCGTTTAAAGCATCAACCATCTGTTCCAGCATTTCTCTTTTAATTCCGGGAACGAAGCTTAACAGCTGACGAAGGGGCATTCCTTCCATCATCGCTGCCATCATTTCCTGATTCACAGCTCCTGATGTATCATTCTCCTGTGCTTCTGCCATATCTTTTGCTGCATCATTCTGTGCCATTCCCTGCATGAAAGGTCCCATCACAGCCTGTGCCTTCGGATCGCGCATCAGCTCTCCAAGACAGGTATTTAATGAATAGGTCTTTGGAAGTTCTTTCGTAGTATGTACTGTGATCTCTTCACCTTTGCACATCTGATCTGCATTTTCACCGATCATCACTTTATAAGTTCCTTCCTCTGCATACCAGTCATGGATCAATGTATTCCAGTAAGCGAATGCTCTCTCATCCAGTGTAAATGTAACTGTCTTCTCTTCTCCTGCTTCCAGGAAAATCTTTTCGAATCCTTTCAGTTCTCTGACCGGACGGATGACTTCTGTCTCAGGTGCTTCTACATAAAGCTGAACTACTGTTTTACCTGCACGGTTTCCGGTATTCTTTACCTTGACGCTTACTTCTAAAGTATCTTTATCAGACATTTCTTTTTTATCAAGCTGAAAATCACTGTATTCAAAGGTTGTGTAGGATAATCCGTAACCAAACGGGAATGCTGTTTTCATTTTTCTGGAGGTGTAATAGCGATAGCCTACAAACACACCTTCCTGATAATCAGCATTGTCAAAGCCTTTTCCGTAAGTCAGATAGCAAGGGGTATCTTCCAGACGAAGAGGGAAGGTTTCAGCCAGGCGTCCGCATGGATTTTTTTTGCCTGCGAGGATCTCTGCCGTTGCTCTTCCAACTGCCTCTCCTCCAAGATATGCCTCAAGGATACCCTCTACCTGATCCTTCCATGGCATAAGTACAGCAGAACCGTTGTGAAGGACAACTACCACATGCTTCTGCACTTCAAGGATCTTCTGTACAAGTTCATTCTGGCAGTTCGGAAGCTCCATATGCTTTCTGTCATAGCCTTCTGATTCGAAGTTGTCCGGAAGTCCCAGGAACAGAACTGCAACGTCAGCATCAGCCGCTGTTCTGACTGCTTCATCCTGAAGGTCTTTTACAACCTCATCTTTTTCATCCTGATAGCCTTCTGCAAAGGTTACATTTGCAAGCTCCGGAATTGTTTTTACAGCTTCCAGTGCGGATTCCACCTTCCAGCTGTTGATATGAGAGCTTCCGCCGCCCTGATATCTCGGTTCTCTGGCATATTTTCCGATAAAAGCGATCTTTTTTTCTGCATTCAGAGGAAGGATATGGTTATCATTTTTCAGGAGTACCATACATTCCGCTGCGATATCGGCTGCTGCCTTGTGATCCTTTTCATATTCGAATACAGCGTTTTCATCACGGTTCTCTGTATAACGGAAAATCACATCCAGGATTCTCTCGCATGCCAGATCCACAGTCTTTTCATCAAGCTTACCTTCCTGAACAGCCTTTACGATCAGTCTGTCATTTTCGTAATCCCCCGGAGGCATCTCCAGATCCAGTCCTGCTGACAGTGAAGAAACCCTGTCGTTGACCGCACCCCAGTCGGAAACCACATATCCGTCAAATCCCCATTCCTCTCTGAGGATATCTGTCAGGTATTCCTTGCTGTCTCCGACAAATTTTCCATTGATGCGGTTATAGGAGCTCATGACAGTCCATGGCTTTGATTTTTTCACAGCCCCCTCAAAGGATGCCAGATAGATTTCTCTTAATGTCCGCTCATCCATATCCGAGGAATTTGTCATCCGTCGTTTTTCCTGATTGTTTGCCGCAAAGTGTTTTACGCTTGTTCCCACATGCTTACTCTGCACACCTTCGATCATTGCAGCTGCCATTTCTGCAGACACAAATGGATCCTCTGAATAATACTCGAAATTTCTTCCGCATAATGGGGAACGTTTGATGTTCATTGCCGGTCCCAGGATCGTGCTGACATTCATTGCCTGGCATTCCTGGCCAAGGATTTCTCCCTGTCTGCGGATCAGATCTCGGTCAAAGCTGGATGCAGTTGCACAGCCGGCCGGGAAGCAGACTGCCTTCTCGCTCTCATTGATTCCAAGATGATCGGCTTCTTCTGCCTGTTTTCTGATTCCGTGAGGTCCGTCTGTTACCATCACCTGGGGAATTCCAAGGCGTTCGATCCCCTTAAGATGCCAGAAGTCGGCTCCGGAACACATTCCTGCTTTTTCTTCCAATGTCATCCGGGAGATCAGTTCCTGGATTTTCTCTTTCTTCATGCTATTACCTCCGTTTATTACGATGCTGTATGTATGATTTCGTTCTGTCCGGTCTTATCTTTATCGTGATTTTATAATAGCCTGAAGCAGCATATATTTATTTCATATTTAAACTATTTTTTATATTTTTATACTTTTATTGAGTGTTTTTTTATTGACTTATATGCGAAAATTAACTACGATGGAGTATATAAATGCATGATATGGGGGTTGTTATGAAGGATTCATATAATCTGATAGATTTTATTAAAATATATTATCTGGATTCCAACATTCCGATGTATCTTTTTGAAGGTGGAAACTGTATCTTTTGTATGCCGGAGCAGACGAATCTCACATATCCCCCGGAGAAATATACAGCGGAACTTCTGGATCAGGAAAAAAGAATTTCATACTGCACCACGAAATATGGCATTTTTTTCTGTTCATTAAAGATAGATCATCTGAAAAACGGAGCTCTTATTTTTGGACCTGTGACTAATATTCCGTACACGGAATCTGACCTGCAGCAATTATACAGGGATTACACAGTTCCGAATAATGATCGTACGGACTTTAACAGCTTTCTCCGCCAGATTCCCTGTCTTTCCATGAATTCCTTATTAAAAAAATGTCTGTTCCTTAATTATTGTATCCATGAAGAATTACTGACTCTTGAGCATCTGACAGCTTCAGAGTCGGACGCTTCTATGCAGATATCGCTGACAGACGCTTCCTTACTGGAGGAAACCTACCAGACCAAGGAGAACGAACAGCATAATCAGACTTATGCAATTGAAGAACAGATCTTACGACTTGTACGGACCGGTAACTATCGGGGATTTAAAAATATTGAATTCAGTGACAGCAATTATCATCTCGGTATTACCGGCTCTACTGCGCTTCGTCAGCTTAGGAATGACATAATCATTACCACTACCATCTGCACCAGGGCTGCAATAGAGGGTGGCCTGGATTATGACAGCGCTTATAAGCTTTCCGATTATTTTATCCAGTCCTCAGAGAGGCTGAACAGCATTGAGAGACTGTATGACCTTCTGTCAAAAATCGGATATTCTTTTGCGGAAAAAGTAGCAAATTCAAAAGCACCCGTCTCCACAGACGAATGCATTCAGAAAGCGATCCGTTACATTCAGCAAAACACAAACCAGCATCTTACGGTAGGTGATGTTGCAGCCTATGTAGGATTCAGCAAATCCTATTTCTCTTCTTATTTTAAAAAGACTCTTGGTTTTTCCGTCAGCGCATTTATTTTGCGCTGTAAACTGGAGGAAGGTAAGGAATTGCTGCAATATACCAACAAATCCATCAGTACGATCAGCACCTTTTTATGCTTTTCCAGCCAAAGTCACTTTCAGACTGCTTTTAAGAAGCAATTTGGAATGACTCCCAATGAATGCAGGCGCATGGGGTCATAAATCGTCTCTAGTACATCGTTTCGTAAATAACTATACCAATCGCGTAGGATGCGGATTCGAGTGTGCTGGTATAAAAACGCAGGCGTAGCGGGCTACGCTGAGGCTTTTAGACCTGTGCAATCGGATTCGCAGACAAGTGAGTGGTATAGTTATTTCGAAAACGATGTACTAGATATCTCAAGGTTCCATGGATGCAAAAAAGCATGAGTCTTTTATATGACTCATGCCTCTTCAGCTAAACAGATATCCGTGATCTCATCCGATAATATTATGCTGTTGCTTTTTTATCATCTGTCTTCTCAAGCAACTTCTTCACACCCTGAATCGCTACCAGTACACCAAGGATCAGCAGTAATACTGCAAATACAAGCTGTAAGGTGTTTCCAAGATCCAGCCCTGTTGTTACCAGTGCCTTTGAAAGCTTTGTGATGGTCATGCCAAGTGCTGTGAAGGTAACTGCCATCATGAATACCATCGGGATCCAGAGCATGCAGCCCTGACGTTTTGTTTTCTTTAAGAATACTGCACAGGCTACAAGAGCGAGTACAGATAACAGCTGGTTTGCGGAACCGAACAGCGGCCAGATCTCCGCATAACCTACTTTTGTAAGCATGTAAGCAAGTACCAGTGTGATAACTGTTGCAAAATATTTATTTGTCACCACCTTCAGGAACGGGCTCATGTTTTCCTCATCTGTATCAGAATCAAGGAAAAATTCCTGGAATGACAGACGTCCGACTCTGGCTACAGAGTCAAGAGAGGTCAGTGCAAATGCAGATACTGCAAGGTTGATCAGGGTAAATACCAGTGAATGTGGAAGGCCAACTACAGAAAGGAAGTTTGCGATAGCACCTGCAAAAATCTGCGGCTGTGTTGTAAGCCCCTGTGCTGCTGCCTCGCCGTCTGCAAAGGATGCAACTGCGATCAGCGCGATGATGGCAAGCATACTTTCCATCAGCATTGCTCCAAAGGAAACAGGAAGCATATTTTTCTCATTTTTGATCTGCTTGGATGCAGTACCGGAGGATACCAGTGAATGGAAACCGGAAACAGCACCGCAGGCGATGGTTACAAACAGGATCGGGAACATATACTGTCCGTCTACGTTAAAGCTTGTAAATGCCTTCAGGTTACAGGAAGGATTGGCAACAAATACACCGATAACCGCACCGACGATCATGAAAATGAGCAGATAGCTGTTCAGATAATCACGTGGCTGAAGCAGTGCCCATACAGGAGCGACACTGGCGATCAGGATGTATACAAAAATGATGATATGCCAGGTTCCAAGACTTACATACATCGGGAAATTAAGTCCCAGAACAATTGCGGCTACCAGTAATATAATTGCTACTGCAGTGTTGATCCATTTATTGAACTTTGTATATTTAAGGAAAAATCCAAGTGCAACAGCTTCCAGAATGAACAGCATGGAAGTTGTTGCAACAGCTCCGTTTGCGGCTACCTTTGTAACAGCTCCTGCATCATTTGTGGCAAATCCGTTAAAGGTTCCTGCAACTACATCTGCAAATGCGGCTACAACCAGGATGCAGAACAGCCAGCAGAATAAAAGGAATAATTTCTTTCCAAGTTTTCCGATGTACTCTTCAATGATATATCCGATAGTACGTCCTTTATTCTTTACAGATGCGTACATGGATGCAAAATCCTGCACAGCTCCGAAGAACACACCACCGATGAGGATCCAGAGCAGAACCGGCAGCCAGCCGAAAATTGCGGCCTGGATAGGTCCGTTGATCGGGCCCGCACCTGCTATGGATGCAAACTGATGGCCAAATACTACATTTGTATCGGCCGGTACATAATCAACTCCGTCCTCCAGCTCATAAGCAGGAGTTTTTGCTTTTGGATCAATACCCCATTTGTTCTGGAGATAACGGCCATACAGAAGATATGCGCCTCCGAGAACTACAATGGCTATGATCATCATTGTTATTCCGTTCATAATATCAACTCTCTTTCCTTTGTGTTTTTTACTTTTATTTTATATATTAAAAAAGCCCCTGCTATCCTTTCGGATAACAAAGGCGGAATGTTCCGTGGTACCACTTTGTATTATCATATTTATCACTAAATACAACCACTTAGTGCTGTCTCTTCAAACAGCCTCTTCTGTAACGTGAAGACTACGTCCCGGCTTACTTAAAGATTTCTATTCAGCGGGATGCTCCCAGGTGATATCACAAAATACCTTCTGCCGCTTCTCATCAGCCTGCGGCTCTCTGTAATCCGGCATGCTTTTTGTGGTCTGTCCTGTTCCATGCATTTCTCTTTTTTATTTATCTAATGTTTTACTCCTTTTTTTATAAAATTTCAACAAATAATTTATACATATTTTATAAATTTGCATGCGTTTTTTTGTGCACATTTCAATTTCAAAAATAAAAGGCATCTATTTCTCGCAGAATTTTTCTCTTTACTTTTCCTGAAAAAATCTGCTATAATAATCCTCGTGCAAATTGAATATGGATTTTTCTGACACTAAATATCGCTTTGGCTGATGTCTGATGGCCGGGGCATATTTGGTGTCTTTTTTTGTGCTGAAATCCTATTTCATACTTTCATTCAATAAACAAGGAGGGCTCATCATGCCAAAAACAAAATTTCAAAGTATCATTTTTACACTGATCATGGTTTTCTTTATGGTGTTTTCCATGACCTGCTACACGATTTCCCTGAATATGGGCAGTCTGACACCACAAGTGTTTTCCATGGCGATCCGGGAGATGTGGGTTGAGTATGTGGTTGTTTTCTGCCTGATCTTTTTCCTGATCACAAAAACTGCTCAGAAACTAGCTTTCCGTATTGTCACTCCTGGCGTGGATAAACCGATTTTTATCATCCTTGCCATTCAGTCTTTTACTGTATGTCTCATTGTTCCGACTATTACATTGTTTGCAACATTTCTGCATAACGGTGTACAAAACTGGTTTACCAACTGGCTGCAGCTGGCAGTGCTTTGTTTCCCGGTTGCTTTCTGCCTGCAGATTTTCTTTGTGGGACCGCTTGTGAGACTGATCTTCCGAACACTGTTCCGCAGTCAGCTGGCGGATAATGCTGCACCGGAAGCTGCTTAAGCAGAAACTTCTTCCTTTCATATTCAGACAGATAAAATCATTCGCATTCGTTGTTTCTTACTTTTCGCATCTTCGCTAAGGACTTATCTGATTCAATTAAAACTGTCGCATATAATATTCCAGATCCATATCCTTAAACACATTAAAGATCACCCGGTCAAAAGCATCTCCGTGTTTTTCCAGGAATCTTTTTACTGTATCCACTGCTATCTCTGCGGCTTCTTTATTTGGAAAATGAAACTCTCCTGTGGAAATGCAGCAGAACGCTACGCTCCGGATCTGATGTTCCATGCAGCATCTGAGAACGTTTTCGTAGCAGTTCTTAAGATCCTGGCGAAGTGCATCTGTGACCTCATAATATACAATGGGGCCAACGGTATGGATCACATGATCCGCCGGCAGGTTGTAGCCTTTTGTCAGCATAGCCTGGCCTGTGGGTTCTTCATAGTTTCGCCCATATCGGATGCGCTTCTGGTTCATCTGGTGGCTGCACTCCGCCCGAAGCTCTACTCCGGCCGCAGAGTGTATCGCATTGTCAATACATCGATGGCATGGAACAAAACACCCCAGCATCTGGGAGTTTGCAGCATTGACAATAGCTCCCACCTGAAGTCTGGTAATGTCTCCCTGCCAGATAGAGATTTTTTCTGCAAAAACATCTCTGCTGTTGCAGCTGTCTTTTACTGTGGGAATCTGGTCCAGAGTCACGATTCCTTTTTCCCGGGCATCTTCCTGAAGAAATGCATCCTGTACTTCCTGCACCTCAGCATCCAGATGACGGGGCATGCGGATATTCATTAAAGACCGGAGGATCTTTCGTTTCTCCGGCTCGGAATCCGGTACTACAAGATCACTGTATTCTCCAGAATCCTCTTTAAATTTTTCTACAAGATAATCGAGACGTTGTTTCTGCTCCATAAGATTCTCCCCTCCTATTACATATTCTTCCTGATATCATCCAAGCTCTCACAAAGATCCCGGTTGATCCCGATTCCCCTTTTACCAAAGCTCTCCGGTATCACTGCCTCATCCAGGTTCAGCCGCACCAGATTTACATTCTTATTCTCCCGCACCATTTTTTCAAATGGAAAACGGATAATGGATGGGGTGTTAAAACCAACTCCAAGCTCCTTGCTTTAGGTCAAGGATTTTTTTGCCCGATCACGAAAAAGCAATAAAAATGCGGCATATATGTAAAACAGATCCATACTCCACTTTATGATCCGTTTTCCGTCACATACGCCGCATTACACATTATTCAGAAAATGTATATCTTACCATGTATCCTTTTCCATCACCGGTCACGATCACAACCCCGCCGTCGGGATTCTCAATCTTATCAATGATTGGAAATCTTCCTTTTTCTTTGACATAAGCTTCCGGGCTCTCAATCTTTGCTTCAACGATCTCTTGCTGAGAATGGCGATCACCACCACAGGGATTAATGGTTTCAATAATGATCTCGTATTCCTTCATACCCTTCACCTCTTTCATAATGCAGTTTTCCGGTTCCTATACTTATATTTTATCGCAAAAATCCCGGCTCTGCAAAATGTATTCTGCACAAAATATCAGAAGATTTATTGGTGTCTTTCACTATATTCAGGCTTCTTCCGCATCCATCTCTTTTTGGATCTCATCTTCGCTTTCTGCCATAGCCTGAAGTGTCATAGTAAGAAGTTTCGCAAGATCCCAGCCCAGCTGATCTGCGCCTCGCTGGATCACTTCTCTGGAACAGCCTGCCGCGAAACCTTTGCTTTTATATTTCTTTTTCAGGGATTTCAGCTCCATATCCTTGGTACTCTTGGACGGACGCATCAGCGCCGCGGCCCAGATCAGACCGGTGAGCTCATCCGCTGCAAAAAGGACTTTTTCCATCTCATGCTCCGGCGCAGTCTCAATAGTAGCTCCACAGCCAACAGTAATTCCATATCCATGAGAAACCACCGCATGAATGATATCTTCTCCCACACCTGCCTCACGGAGAAGTTCCGGTGCTTTCAGGCAGTGTTCCTCCGGGTAAAGTTCAAAATCAATATCATGGAGCAGACCTACAATGCCCCAGTATTCTGCGTCATCGCCATAGCCCAGCTCTTTTGCATACCATTTCATCACTGCCTCCACAGTCAGTGCATGCTGGATGTGAAAAGGATCTTTGTTGTATTTTTTTAATAATGCAAATGCTTCGTCTCTTGCTATATGTTCCATTTTTCTGTCCTCGATTCTGTTCTACTATCTATCACATCTGTCCTGCTGTACCAGAAAACCATATGTTCTGCCATTCTTCATTGTATTCTGACACAGCCCGATGCATACATTATTCTACAAAGTGGATCCTGCTCTCGTCAAAACGATCCTGCTGCTTCCTGCTCTCTGCCGGATATCCCAGGGCAAAGAGGGAAAAAACTTCCACATTCTCCGGAAGTTTCAGAATATCATGGACCAGATCCATGCGATCCTGCATCGGCGCGATTCCGATCCAAACGCCGCCAAGTCCCAGCGCATCCGTTTCCAGCCAGATATTTTCCTGGGCGATAGACATGTCGATCTGCGCCATGTCCTGCACAACCAGTCCCTCTTTCCGATATACCGGAACGATCACAACCGGCGCACCTGCCGCATATCCGGAATAAGGAGTCGCTTTGGAAAGTTCCCTGATCTTCTCCTTATCTGTCACAACATAAAACTCCCACGGCTGCTGATTACATGCACTTGGCGCCTGCATACCGGCTTTCAGGATCTGAAGGATTTTCTCTTTCTCCACGGGTTTATCTTCATATTTACGGATACTTACTCTGTGAAAAATATTCTCCATGATATTTCCTCCTCGTCTTTATGATCTACATTACTTTTCTGGTTTTATTTTGTCAGTGGGACTTCCACATTCTGTCTCTTTAATCATATCCTTCTCTGACAAAATCCTCTTTGCTCATTTTAGCACAGTTTTTTGCAGACGGACAGACCACATTCCTGAAAACGTTTACACGGTATCCTATACCCATTTTTTCTTTCTCAGATACAACATACATCCCAGGCACAGCACCAGCTGCAGGATCGAAGAAAACGGTGTTGCCAGCCCGATATCAAACAGCGTCGCACCGGCTCTGCGGCTCATAAACCATGACACCGGAACTCTCACACAGAAAGCACCTATGATTCCCTGGATCATTACAAACTTCGTCATACCGATTCCATTATAAAATCCGATATAGCAGAAAAAGATTGCCGTAAACAGACAGTCAATGGCATAAGCTTTCAGGTAATCTGCCGCTGCCTCGATGACCATTGCATCGGAGGAAAAAATTCCCGCCAGCACATTTCCATGGAAAAATGACAGGAAAAACATTCCAACACCAATGGCAAAAGAAACCGCCCCACCATAATGCAGAGCTTTTTTTGCCCGGTCCATGCGTCCCGCTCCGTAATTCTGCGCCACAAAAGCAGAAATGGACTGCATAAACGCAGATGAGATCAGCATGATAAACGCACAGACTTTTTCTGCAACGCCGACGCCTGCAGATGCCGTTACTCCCATGGAATTCACAATGGCCAGAATGATCAGAAAAGAAATGCTTACCAGAAGATCCTGTAATGCGATAGGCGCACCAAGCCCCACCATTTTCCGGAGAGTCCGGCCGTGGACCCCGATATCCGTTTTATGCATTTCAAAAGGCAGCTCTTTTTTGCGGATAACGCCAAAGGAAACGATCACACTGATAACCTGTGCAAATACAGTTGCAAAAGCAGCTCCTGACGTTCCCATCTTAAATCCCGCACAGAGGATCAGGTCCCCTGCAATATTGAATACACATGCAACGGCAACTGTAAATAACGGCGTTCTGGAATCTCCAATCCCCCTGAAAATACAACCGATCAGATTATACGCCACGATCACCAGCATACCGCCGCCGCAGATCCGCACATAAGCAACTGTTTTGTCAAAAGCTTCCTCCGGCGCATTCATGATGCTGCTGACCTGAGGCGCAAAGATCACCAGCACCGCAGTCATGACCAGCGCGATCACCGTAAACATCACAATCGCAGTTCCAACCGTCCGGCCTCCCTGTTTCCGCTCCCCACAGCCGATCTGCTGTCCCAGGAGCACTGTCGTTCCCATGGCAAAACTGCTCACAAGATTGGTAAGCGTCATCAGGATCTTGCCCTATGTAAAAGTGTTGTTTTTTTCCATTCTTATCCTCCTCTTCTTAATAAACGTTAAAAAAGCTGGATAAGCAACAGGCATCTCAGCCTGTCATCTTATCCAGCCATTGTTTCCGTCGAACAATCAATCCTCCGATGAACATTCACAGTATACTATATGCAATTTTTTACGTCAACCTTGATCTTACGCAATTCAGTTTCAAAAATGTAATCTCTTCTGTCTGCAGCTGCACATTACGTATCTCATTTATTTTTATATACACCCAGCACATTTTCGATATAATCCGCCATCTCCCGCGCCATCTCAAACTGCTCCGGAATACGGGGATGCCCCGGTGTAGCCACACCATTTCTGCTGAACAGAAAATATGAGATCTTCTCATCTTTCATGGAATCTACAACCCGGTCAATAGCATCATCCCAGCTCTTATCATGCTGTAAAACCGTCGTACAGCAGACGATCCACGCCTCCGGATAAACACCACGGAGCTTTTTCAGGAAATCTTTATAGTGATTGCGCCATTTATCAGCCATCTCACAACAATATGAATAACCATTTTCCACCTGCGTCACCTGATCTGATTCTTGTTCGTAAACACAGACACCTTGCGCTTTCTTCTCAGCCTCCACTTTCATATAATCCACCGGATAATTATCATTCTGCCCAAGAGCCACGATCACCACCTGAGGAACAAATTTCGAAAAATCCCACTCCGTCATCTCCCCAAACACAGAATTATAATGCACCTTATCCCACGCAGTCTCCATCCCCGTCTGCACCGGCCTGTGAAACCACCCCTGACCATCCATCAGCGCGATCCCACCCTGAGCAATATCATGAAGCTCCGCTCCCAACATCCGGGCCGTCAGCCAAGGAAAAGAAAACCAGCAATTAGAAAAACCCCCTTCATGCTCCATATCCGTTTTACCAGTAAAATCAATCGCCTCCACCGACTCCCCGGCAGAAACCGAATCCCCATAAACCTCAATCCTCCGCCCCGAAACCGGAGGCAGATAAATCAACCTCTCCCCATCCCCGATCTCAAACCCCAGGATCTTCAACTCATGACACCCATCCTGCCGCTTAAAAAACAAAACATGATGCACCCCTGACTCATTCTCCGGCACCTTAACCTCAATAACCGTCTCACCGAACTTTTTCAAATAAAACGCCGACTGCACCTGATCCAGAATACACCCCAGATAATTCTGCCAGTACTCATTAAAATTCTCCACATGAATCCTCAGCACCTCCCCCGAAAACCAAAACTCCGCCGAAGACCCCGGAAACACCCAAACCGGCTCCCCTTCCACACTCCAGTCAATCCTCCCCGTATATCGAATCCTCTCATCATTGGCAGAAATCCACATAAAATATCCCCTTAATTTTGGTTTATAGCTAACACATCACTTCTTACAGATTATACTCACCATACAGCTTCTGACGCCATTTTACATCCGTCACCACACGCTGTACTTCATCTGACCGTCCTTCCAGAAACAGTCGATTGATCAGTGCACTCAATCTCGCTTCACCCTCTGCTTTTCCTTCCGCTTTTCCTTCCGCTTTTCCAATCGCCATTCCTTCCTCGCGAAGCCTCTCAGATTCCAACTGCAAAACTTTTCCACCCATAACCTCGCCAACTCCTTTCCGAACTTTTTCTTTATTCCTGAAAACATAATCCGATATTCTGATAATCAGCCTATTCAGATCTGTATATAATTCTGCCCTCCCAGAAATCGAAATTTCTTTCCCCAGTTTATTACGTATATCTTCATATTCACTTAATAATCTCTGAAGTTTTTCCGAATCTTTCTCTATTATATCCGCAACCTTCTCATATCTCATAATATAAAATGGAAGCAGCATCAGAAGCTTTTTCTCAAAAATACTATCTTTTGTATAATTCTCCACTTTCACCGTCGGAACCCGATATACACACATCTGAGAATCTGGAAGGATTAACTCTACCTCCAGAAAATCCGGTGTTCTTTTTCCATTTCTCAAATATAGTACGCAAGATCTGGGAAATTCTACACAATATCTCCCATCAACTTTTTTTCTGTGTTCCAATGCAATTGCAAAGTCATACTCAACCATTCTGACCGCCATTGTCCGGAAAACATCATCGAATATAGTATTGTTGGTCATTAACACTCCTACTGGTATATAAAATTATACCACATCACCCAAACATAAAAACCCCATAAAATGGATTTTCACAAACTCTACAGTAACTCAAAATGGAAAATGCTCCAGAATATGAAGCTCCAAGAATGTCCATACAGACAAAGATCTTATAAGATATAATAACCATACCACGCATCACCCTGAAAATCATCCAAAACTATTCCAAAAATTATCCCATAATCCGACATCCTCCCCCCCCCCC